>DASSNZ010000054.1:0-5892 GCA_035701135.1 Verrucomicrobiia bacterium | reverse complement strand
AATTTTTCGGGTTAAAAACTTTTAGCAGGTGAAAACTTTCGGGATTGTCACCAGGCAATCCCTGATTGGACGACCAACGATTTGATTAGTTCAAAATTGGGATAGTCAACCGGGAGCCGCTGCAAGTCTTTTATTTTCGATTCGCAACGTTCTTGCAGTAAGTTCCGGGATACGTTGGCGCACTTTGACCGGAGTGTCAATCTTCCGAAAGAAAAAAATGTAGCGCCGGGAAAACGGGAAATTCCAAACATAAACCACGGAAATTTTCAGAATTCCAGTCTCAGATTCCAGTCATGGCTATTTGAATTTTTCCTCGAAAAACCTGGGAAAACGCTTCTTTTCCGCCGGGTAATCACCCCGTTCGATTGTCGGACTTGTCCCTATTTTCGCCGCGAAAAAACTTTCTACAATCGCACCCATGAAAAGACGAATTCTGACTTTCCTGCTCACGGGCGCATTCATTGGCTTGGCCGGCTTGTCGGCCCGGGCACAACTTAAAATCATGCCGTTCGGCGATTCCGTGACAGCGAACGGCTCGTCACCCGAATCGAGCTATCGCTATTGGCTCTATCAATATCTCGTCAACGCCGGATTCGATGTGGATTTCATCGGACCGGAATCCGGCGTGGCCGATGGTTCGCCGGCCAATTCGGATTTCGACCAGAATTATGCGGGAGGAGATGGAATGGATTCCTCCAGCGCGCTGTTCTATATGCAGCAGCGCGGTCTCGCGACGTACAACGGCGGTCCCGACGTTGTTTTGCTCGACATGGGAGCCAATGATTTCAATACCGGCCAAAAAAACAGGGACATCCTGGCCCAAACGAAAGCCAACCTGGAGCAAATCGTCGAAAACTTTTATGCCGCAAATCCAAATGTCATTATTATCCTGGCCGAATCAACTCCATGGGTGGCGCTGAACGGAAGAAAAGAAAAAAACTTTATGTCGCATCTTAAAGGCATCCAATCCCAGGTCGTCAGCGCTGAAAAAAGAGCGGGCGTAAAGATTATGCGCGTGAACCTGTGGGCCGGATTCAATCCCCGCAAAGACACCAAGGACGGCACGCATCCAAATTTAATCGGCGAAAAAATGATCGCCAAAAAATATTTCAATAAATTCAAAAACAACCGCCGTTTACGCCCGTTCTGGAAAGCGGCCCATGGAAAATAAAAACGCGCCGGTCTGAATCATTTCGCAATTTTGACTTCCAAATGAAGCGCGCACTTCACCAGTTCAGTTCCCGCGTTGCACGACGCGATAAAAACGATGCTGATTTGTGCCGATGGATTCCTGAATCAGAACCGGGCTGTTTGTGGCCGTTGTATCCGGCCCGAGCGGATACCAGACTCCCGCGTCAAGATTATCCGTGTATTCCACGTGATAACTTTTTCCAGGCATAATGTCGAAATTGAGCGAGACCATTCCATTGGAAATGGAAACGGTGCCGAATTGAGGCGGAGAACTTTGGTTCAAAAGATTTGCCGCGCCGGGAGTCGGAAAATTCATCGGATAAACCGGCCCGGTCCCATCAGGAAAATGTCCTTCGGAAACATCGGTCGCCTGCGCGCCAAACGTCACGGCATCTATCTGCGAACCGTCGGGCGCGAACAAACCGATGGCTTCGCCGCCTTTGCTCAACGAGAAACCCGCGTGCAGATCAGGCGCATTGGCGGTGTTCTGCTCCGGTTCGCCGTCAGCCCACACAATCAGGAATCCATGCGCCGGCACAATATATTGGCCGTTGTCCGGCACTTGAAATTTCGCTTTGTTGTTTAAGCTGTCCGTCAAATAATACCCGCCCAGATCAGCCGGATTCGCGGTCGGATTGTACAACTCAAACCAATCCTCAAAATCGCCATCCGCCGGATCCGCCAGCGTATGTGAATTGTCCGCCATCCATTCGTTGATGAAAACGGTAATGGGCAAAACGGCGTCGCTGTTCGTCGCGCCCGGCGTTGCAATCATCGGTTTGCGGAAAAACGGCTGGCCATCCGGAAAATCTCCGTAAGTCACATTTGGCGGAACATCGGAGAAATTCAGGTAATCCACGATTTGCGGATCGCCATTTACAATGCGCGAGAGCGCGATATTTCCGGCGCCCTGCGCCAGCCGGAAATTTGCGTGCGGAACATTCAGCGCGGATTGATTGGTTTCATCGTCGCACCACACGACGAGAAATCCGTGGGCCGGAATCGAGGCGTTCGCTGGAAAAGCCCAATTCGTAAGATTGCCGTAATTATCGGAGAGATAATAACCGTTCAGACTGAAATCGCTGGAACCGGAATTATACAATTCGATCCAGGGATCGTGCTGATTGAAATTGTCCAGCGGACCGGAAGTGTTTTCCGATTGCGCCTCGTTCAGCCAGACGGGCGGAAAAGGCGGCAGATTCGCCGCGACGGAATTCGGCGCGCCCGGCGTGCTGCTCGTTGTTCCGCCGGAAACGCCGTCCAGCGTCATTCCAAAAACAATATCACTGCTGCCCGCGGTAACCTGATGCACTTCCACGGCAAGGACGTTCACGCCTTGAACCAGATTCGTCGCGGGAATGGTGAACGGCCCTTCCAGAGTGGCATTGCCGATGGTCCGCGAAGCGAATGTCGAATAGGAAATCGTGCCGGACGGCATTCCAAGCCGGTAAACCTCCTGTCCGTTGAGATAAAACACCGCGCCGTCGTCAATCACTGTGGAAATTTGCAATGTCGCGCCGGCGGGATTGCCGTCAAAATTAAAAGTCGTGCGAAAATAATAAGTGGTTTTTCCAAGAGTGAGCGGAGTATTTTTCGGCGCGGGCATCGCCGCGCTTTCCACAAACAAAAGCGCGCGGCCGGAATTCCAGGAAGCATCGTTGAAATCCGCCGCTCGCCACGCAACGCCTTGATCGCCGGACTGATTGTATTTCCAGATGTTGGTCATGGTAATCAGGCTTTGCTCGATCGCGGGCGAGCCTTCCGAAACGGCCCAGTTCGCCACGCGGCTGTTGTCCTGTTTTGCGTCAACGAGTTGAAGTGATTCGCCGTTGGTTGTTTCCGGCCATGGCGGAGCATTTTCGTATCGAACGCGATCCACAATTTCATCGGGCGCGCCGGGTTTGATAACCGTCAACGTTCCGCCGCCGGAATTCATCGGCTCGTCAAATTGATCGAAAACAACATTCGTTCCGCCCAATGCAGTTGCGAAATCATATTTGTTTTTAGCCAGAACAAGAAAATTCCCCGGCGCGAGAATTGAGCCGGCGGGAAAAATATAATTCAATCCATCCACCCGCCAGCCCGACAAATCGAACGTGTCGGTGGAATGCGCGTTGAACAATTCCACAAAATCGCTTTCAGGCCGCGCGGGATCGTTCAAAATCTCGTTCAGGACAATATTTCCCTCCGGCGTCGCGGCCGTTCCGGTGTAATTGACCGTGATCGTCGCGGTTCCATTTGTAATGGTGTTTCCGTTTGCGTCGAGCGCGGTGAGATTCAGCGTGTTGATTCCGGCAATCAGCGGAACTTGCAAACTCCAGGATGTCACGCCCGTCCAGGTGAGCGGATACGCAATTCCATTGACGAGAATTTGCGACACACCAATCGGCGCGGAACCGGACAGCGTCACGGCGTTTGATGAGGAAGCGAATGATGTCGCGCCGTTGACGGAAAAATTCGCCTGCGGAATTTGCGATGAAATAAAAACCCGCCGCGCCGCAATCCAGCTTTTGACGGAAGTCGGATCCTGCACGGGAATTCCGTTTTCGCGCAAAGCCGCCACGCGCGCATCCATCAGCGGCCCGTAATTTTCCGGCAGCATCGGGCCATTTACCAGTTCTTTCATCGCCTCCCAGAATTCCCGGGCGAACGGCGGATGATTGAGCATTCGGTAAATCGTGGGATCGCCTCCACCGACGGGATCGGTAAAGCTCGCCATGTTGAAAATCGGATCGCTGGGCGAGCGGCTCGATTTTCCGAGAACAAGCTGAATGTCCCACAACAACAATTCCCACGGTCCATTCTCCGGTTTGTAAATGAACATATTTTTCCCGCGCTCGTAACCGTAGCTGTCCCAGTTGCCCGCCATGTGTTCGAGCGCGAACATGCGCGTCCATTCGCGAATGTCCGCCACGTTCAGCGTCGCGCCCGTGTAAGGCTCGGGAGCGGGCGCGTTCACCGCGTCCACAAGCGCGTAAAGTTCCGCGAAATCATTCGGTGTGTCCGTCGCGCGCGGACGGAAATTCCAGCGATAACGCTCGGTCCGCTTCCGGCCGTTGAAATTGTTTTCCAGCATTCGCGCGGTAATGACATTTTGGTTCGCGCCGCCGTCGTCAAACTCGAACCAGTCTTCGATTTTATACAGATGCCCGTCGGAATCGTCCGGATAATATTCCTCCAGCAATTCACCATTCGGCTGCTGGTAATCGTAATAAACCATTCCGCGCTGCTGGCCGTTCATGTAAACGATCACGTGACGCCGGTAATCGGGGCGCACACCGATTTTGCGGCCCATCCATTGCGCCGTGTTTTCCGCCTGCGCCGAAGCGTCGTTATTGAACGTGCTGCTTTCCGTAAAATCCTGCCCTTCCAAATCGAATTCCTCGCTGCCGAGCAGCAAATCATCCGAAGGAACCTCCAGGCTGTAATTGCAAACGTAACCGAGCGGCCCGGTGTAAACCGGCGTGTGCCACGGACTGCCGCTGTAAAGCGCCTGCGCATTGTAAATCACGCGCCAGTTCCCGTACACAAATGTCGCGTCCAATCCCTCATTGCTGTTTTTTTCACGCGACGCCCAATAATTGAGATTCGATTGCGTCAGCCAGAAACGATAACTGCCGACCGCGCCGGGCCGAAGCGTTTCGCCAAAATAAATCAAACATTCCCGCGACGGAGCATCGGAGGGAAATTGCGCGCCAGCCGAAGGCGAATGAGAATCCTGCGCCTGAATGCTGAACGCGACCAATGCTCCGGATGATTGGCCGGGAATTGTTGCGCTGTATATCCCATCATTCGCAAACGCGTCGCCGCCGGAACCGTCGTCGTGCATCGCGATATTGAAAGTTGTTGCCGCCGGATCAATCCGATACCGCAACGTGACATTCGCAATTCCATCCGGATCATCCACTCTTGCGCTGACAACGACGGGTTCGTTTGCCGCGGGCAAAATCGGAAATGGTTTCACGTCGTAAATTGCCGGTCCGGCGTTCGCGACGGAGCGGCTGTTCGGCGCGCCCGGCGTGCCGAGATTTTTCGGAACCGTCATGACACCGGCGCATTCGAGCCAGTTCCCGCGCAATCGCAGTAGAATGTTAGGATCACCGCGCAGCCAGCGCACACGCGCGCGCAATGTGGCCTGATTGGTTCCGTTGACGGGCATGGCCGTGATCCCGATTCGGATTCGATTCGCGCCGGTGTCGCCGCGTCCCGTGGCGCGGACGTGCAGCGATAACGTTCCGCTGAACGGAGCCATCGCATTTTCCACGGAACTTTGCGCATGAGTTCCCTGAAACGCCCAGCCAAACGCGCCGGATTCAAATCCGGGATTGGATACGCGATTCGCGCCGCCGTTCGCCCGGACTTCGACATCATCCACGAGACATTCGCCCGCGCCTTGCAGGAAAAATTCAAACCGATTCGGAACACCGTTGCCGCTGACGCCGTCTCCCATTCCGAGCACTGCCGCATCCGTGCGTTCAATCAGCGTCCACGGCGCTTTCGCAGATTCATCGCTGTCCGCCCAATTCGCGGCCAATCGTTTATTCGCGCGCGGATCGGTCAATTCCAGACTGCTGCCGCCGCCATCGGACCATTTTCCCCACCGTCCGCCATCTTTGTAAGTAACTTCATCCACAGGAATCGCGATCAGGTTTGTGACGGTAACGCCGCCGTCCGTAGAAGTGATCGTGTCGGGCATCGCGA
>DASSNZ010000053.1:0-2469 GCA_035701135.1 Verrucomicrobiia bacterium | reverse complement strand
CGAAACGCCAATTGAATTGGGAACCCAAAACCAAATTTAAGGATCTGGTGAAATTGATGATAGATGCTGACATTCAACTGCTTAAAGACCATCGCGCGGGCCGAATTAAAGTAACGAGCTAAACTTCTCCCTAACGTCCGTTTAATCTTGTTCACCTGAATATTTTTTGATTCATTCCCGCCAATGTCAACACTCGCCTTCTCTCCAATCCTTGTCACGCGCCAGACCTGTCGCCTTTGCGGGAGTCGCGCATTAACCCAGGTTGTTTCGCTGGGAGATCAATATCTGGGCGGTGCATTCGCCAAGCCTGGTGGTGCGCCGCCGGTGCAACGTCGTGTGTCTTTGGATATGGTGCGCTGCGATCCCGCCCAGGACCAAAACGCTTGCGGCCTGGTTCAACTGCGCCACACCGTTCCGCCGAAAGTGCTCTATGCCTCGTATTGGTATCGCTCGGGCGTTAATCAGACGATGCGGGATAACCTGGCCGGAATCGCGCAAATGGCCGAAGATATCGTCAAGCTGAAATCCGACGATCTCGTACTGGACATTGGATGCAATGACGGCACCCTTCTCAAATCCTATCGTGCGGCCGGGATCAAGCGTCTGGGAATTGATCCGTCCAATGTCGTGGAACACGCCCGCGCATCCGGATTGCAAGTGGTGAATGATTTTTTTTCCGCGGGCGCATTAAAATCTGCTTATCCAAATCAAAAGCCGAAAATCATCACGTCCATCGCGATGTTTTACGACCTGGAAAATCCCAATGCTTTTGTTCGTGACATCAAGGCATGTCTTCACGAAAAGGGTGTTTGGATCCTCGAATTGAGCTATTTGCCGACAATGCTCGAAATGAACAGCTTCGATACCATTTGTCACGAACATTTGGAGTATTATTCACTGGCGCCAATGGAACGGCTTTTTATCGAACACGGATTGGAAGTTGTGGATGTGACTTTGAACGACATTAACGGAGGCAGTTTTCGCATTGCTGTAAGCCATGCAAACGGCATCAAGCCTTCCGACGAAGCCCGCGAACGAGTGCAACGGCTGCGACTCCGGGAATTCGAGCTCGCGTTGGATACCGATGCCCCTTATGCGGTATTCCGCAAAGACATCGCCAAAATCCGTCGTGATTTGCGATTGTTTTTGAAAAAAGCCAAAGCGCAAAAGAAGCTCGTTCACGGTTATGGCGCATCCACCAAAGGCAATACCACGTTGCAATTTTGCGGAATTACTCCCGACCTCCTTCCCGCGATTGCGGACCGAAACGAAGACAAATGGGGATCCCGCACAATCGGCACGAACATTCCCATCGTTTCCGAAGAAGAGTCGCGTAAGCAAAAGCCGGATTACTATTTCACGTTGCCCTGGCATTTCATTGAAGAATTCAAAAAACGCGAGGCGGATTTTCTGGAACGCGGCGGCAAGTTCGTTTTGCCAATGCCAAAAGTTCATTTTATCGGAAAATGATCAGGCATGAAACGCGCAGCCATCACGGGCATTACAGGTCAGGATGGAACGTATCTCGCCCGCTCGCTTTTACGGCTGGGATATGAAGTGCATGGGTTGCTCCGCTCCCCGTTTGATCGCATCGAGGCAAACCTTCGTCGGCGATTTGGGAATGAAGATGTCTCAAAAATAAGCTGGCACTATGGATCGCTTGAAGATCCTTTTTCGCTGGTTCGATTCTTAAAATCAGCCCGTCCTGATGAGATTTATCATCTCGCCGGGCTGACGGATTCCCGACAAAGCTTCAACGTGCCGGAAGAAACCGTTTTCGCCATCACACTCGGTACCCTGCGAATTCTTGAGGCATCACGCGAAATTTGCGAAACCTCCAAAATTTTCCTTGCCTCATCGTGCGAGATTTTTGGCGTTCCACGTGAATTTCCACAGAATGAGAAAACACCCCGACAACCAGTCACGCCTTACGGCATCGCTAAACTTTCCGCCGATCAGTTCGCGCGGTTGCATCGTGAAAAATATGGCCGATTCGTTACGATTGGAATTTTATACAACCACGAATCTCCATTGCGGTCGCGCAATTATCTCAGCAGCCGCGTCGCCCGCGCGGTGGCCGAAATCAAAAAAGGCAGATCGCGCGGTTTGGAGCTTGGCGATCTGAATGCGGAACGCGATTGGAGCGACGCGCGGGATTTCGTGCAAGGTTTCCATCTGTCTCTTCAGGCGAAAACGCCGGGCGAATACGTCTTTGCTTCCGGAAAAACGCGTCGCGTTTCCGATCTCGTGGATTGCGCCTTCCGCGCCGCCGGCCTGGATTATCGTGAGTTTGTCACAATGACGAATCGCAACGAAAAATCGCGGCAAGTCGCCGCAGGACTTTGCGGCAATTCTTCCAAAGCGGAAACAGAATTAAGGTGGAAACGTGAATGGGACTTCGAAAAAACAATCGAAGACATGGTTCGCGCGGAACTGGAAGATCGTTCGGAGTCTGATCGGTCAAAACCG
>DASSNZ010000052.1:0-7875 GCA_035701135.1 Verrucomicrobiia bacterium | reverse complement strand
GCAAGCCAAGTCAAAACGGGTAAATTACCAATTCGCCGAATCGCGTGAAACTTCAGCGCGCCACCATTTCAAGCGCCGTGTTCACCGCCGCGGCCAGAGCATCCACGCGGGCGGACATTGGAAAATCCGACGGCGCTTCGAGCGTGTACGCAAGGCGCGTTTTGTTTTTTATCAGGAAAAACGCCTCCGGCCAATCCGTTCGCGTGAATGGATCAATATTCGGGCGGACAATTCCGTCCTTCGCCGGGCGGCCTTCGATGATTTCCGAACGGTCCACCGGACAGACTTTGGCGACTTGTTCAATCATCGCTTCCGCAAATGAAGTTTGGTTGTCGGGATTTTGTTCGTAGAGATAAAAGCCCTGCGATTCCCAGTCCTCGTGCAGCATCAGGCACAGGTCGAATTCCGGCAGCCGGTTGAGCCACAAAATATGCGCCGCGATTTCCTCCGCGACGGGTTTCAAGTATTCGCGATTCAGATCAATCGCTTTTGCATTTTCACGGCAATTCAATTTGAATCCAACCGGGTTCAAACACGGGCAAAGCCAGATATTCAAATTCGTCGGCCAGCGATTTTCCCGGAGCAATTTCAAAACGGCGAGAGGCCCGGCGGGTTCGTCGCCATGAATTCCGGCGCTGATGTAAACGTGTTTTGTGTGATTCGGCGAATAGGCGTTTCGTTGGAGCGAGAACAACCGGATTTCGCCGCTCTCAAAAAAAAATTCGGAATTCCATCCGTGCTGTCGCGCGGCAGCTTCGATGTCGCGAAGCGTCGGCTCGATCTGAATGGTGTCGCCACAATAGCGATTGATATTTTTTCCGAGACGTTGCGATAAATCCATGAATCAATTGCGAATGAATCATAGCGAAAGCGGCTGGTTTGCGCAAATGCGAGAAATACCGGAAGTAGCGGAACGACGCATTAAAATCCGTTTTAGGACATGTTTTGGGAAAGACTCTTAACCACGGATGGACACGGATAAACACGGATGAATGATAAAATCAAATGAATAATCGGATATACAAAACGTGAATACTTTGGGATATTTCAAACATTACTCAGTCGTTTTTTCATCCGTGTGAATCTGTGTCCATCCGTGGTTTTAACCGCATCGCCCGAGCTTAATAAGATTTGTCAAAAGTTTCAGGTGTGCGCTTGCGTGGTTTTGTTGAGAGTTTTGACTACGACGACTCGTCACTCATTTTCCCCAAATCCCGCAGCCATTGATGCCGGTCTTCCTGCGACTTTTTGGAAAGGCGTTCGGCGGCTTTGTAAAATTTTTCCATGTCGCCGCCGTTCAATTTCAGCAATTGCTCGAAACCGGGAACGTAATCGTAGTAGTTCGCAATCGTGTTGAGCTGCGCGTTGTTTAATGCTTTCGAAAACCAGTAATCGTAACCCGCGTCGCCGCCCCACTTGTTTTTCAAATCGCCATATTGCCGGCGAAGATCATCAAACACGTTTTTCTTTTCTTCTTCGAGCTTGGCAGGCGAAGCGGGCGGATGTTTCGCCGCTTTGACCTTTCCGTTTGCGTCGTGAGTGTCGCCGTAGATTTTTTCCAATCGCGCCCGCGTGGACATGATCAGATGCACGAATTGCGTGTTGCGCCGCAGCGATATTTCATACGCTGCCAATTGATTCGTTTTGCCGTGCGCGCGCAGCCAGCGCCTCGCTCCTTCCTGGCCGACAACGGTCGCAAACGCTTCGTTGAAATCCGTGTCGCCGCGCGCGAAAAGCCGCTGATGTCCGAGTTCATGAAAAATCACTTCGGCCAATTGCGGTTCGGCGCGAAAAACAAATGTGTTCAGCAAAGGATCGTTGAACCAGCCGAGCGTCGAATACGCCTCCACGCCGCCGATGGAAACATCATAACCGTCGCGTTCCAGCTTTGCGCCGTATTTCATTGCGCCTTTTTTGGAAAAATAACCGCGATACTCCAAACTCCCCACGAGCGGATACCACCATGTTTTCGGCTGGAGTGAAAATCGCGACGCGGCCTGGACATTCCACACGACATAAGGCCGATGCAAATCCACGTATTTGAGATAGTGATCGTCCACCGGCAGTTTCAATTTTTTCGCCGCGAACACGCGCAGTTGCTGAACGAGTTCCAATTGATGTTTTAATTTCTCCGGCGTTGCGGGATCGGCGATCAATTTGCTTACGCGTTGTTGATGCGCGAAAATCTGATACTGCCCTTTCGCCGCCTGCGCGTAAAAACTCAGTGTGTTGCAGCCCGAAACGACGCCGACAATCACGATCAACGCGAGCGCGAGAATCCATCGCTGGACGCGCCGTTTTTTGAAGAAAGTAAAAATGCGTTTCATTTCAGCCGTTGAATTCGACAACTGAAACCGCAGAACACACGGAAATGGAACAAGAAAATTTCACGATGAAACATGCAACAGAAAAGTGCTCCGACACACTCACGAGAATCCTTGTTTTCCCTTTCGTGTATTCCGTGTGATTTGTGGTTCAAAGAATCCGAAAAGCGTCCGACATTATTGCGGAACTCCCAATTCCGGTTTCGCGCATTCCAGTCCCCAATAATGCGTAATGGATTCAAAAAGATGTTCCACTTCCAGAAAATCCATCGGCTTGACCATGTAGGCGTTGGCGCCGAGTTCGTAGGCGCGATTCACGTCCTGTGGACGATCTGACGAAGACACAATAATCACCGGAATCCGTCGCAACGTGCCGTCGGTCTTGATCCATTCCAGAACTTCAAAACCCGTTCGCCGCGGCATTTTGATGTCCATCACGACCAGATGCGGCAGCGGATACGTTTCGCGGTCGGCGAATTTGCCTTCGCCTTTCAAATAGCGGATTGCATCCTCGCCGTCCGTGACGACCTGCAACGGCGTTTCGAGTCGCGCCATTTTGAACGCGCGTTTCACCAGGAAAATATCGTTCAAATCATCTTCCACCAGCAGCACTATGAAATCTCGTGTTTCCATAAGGTTCCGATTTCTTCACTCAATTTATCCGTGGTTCGCAAAAAAATCCACGCACAGGCACACGGGCAATCCGCCCCACTCTTGCGAACGGGTTCTTCGCGGGCAAACGCATCAGTTCGAGAAAAAAGTTCAAAACCTTGCACGAGCCGACAGCGATGGTAGGGCGGGCAGCCCTCTGCCCGCCGCATTTTGAAACGACGCTTTGGGAAAAATTCACGCGCGGCCAATCGCCACATTTCCGGCGCGCACGGAGTGACGCGCCCTACCCTGTTCATCACGACGCGCATTTACTTTCGCGCGTTGCGCTGTTAAGAAATCGCAGTGCTTAACGACACATCCATTTGGAAATTTCTCAGCGCGCCGTCGCGTTTGAGCCTCATCGCCGGACCGTGCGTGATTGAAAGCGAAAAACTCTGCCTGAAAATTGCCGAGACGCTGAAAAAATCCTGCGATGCGCTCGGAATTTTTTACGTGTTCAAAGCCAGTTTCGACAAAGCGAACCGCACTTCCGGCAAATCGTTTCGCGGTCCGGGAATGGAATCCGGTTTGAAAACGCTCGCGAAAGTCCGCGAGAAAACCGGCGTGCCGACGCTTACGGATGTGCATACGGAAACGCAGGCATTCACGGCGGCGGACTTCGTGGACATTCTGCAAATCCCGGCGTTTCTGTGTCGTCAAACCGATCTGATCGAAGCCGCCGCGCAAACCGGGCGAATCGTAAATTTGAAAAAAGGCCAATTCCTTTCGCCGCAGGAAATGGCGCAGGTCGTCGCCAAAGCGCAAGCCGCCGGCGCGAAAAAAATTCTCGTCACCGAACGCGGGACGACTTTTGGTTACAACAATCTCGTCGCGGACATGCGTTCGATCCCGATTCTGCGGCGCTCGGGTTTTCCGGTAATCTTCGACGCCACGCATTCCGTCCAATTGCCTGGCGGCGGCGGAGATAAATCCAGCGGCCAGCGCGAATTCGCTCCGGTTCTGGCGCGATGCGCCATCGTCGCCGGCGCGAATGGAATTTTTATCGAAACGCATCCCAGGCCGGACAAAGCGTTGAGCGACGGACCGAATATGATTCCGCTGGCCGACATGCCGAAGCTGCTCAAAAATCTGGTGAAAATTTTTGATGTCGCAAAGGAACGCGCTTGATGAACATCGAACATCCAACATTGAACATTGAACGCCGAAGCAGAATTCAAATTTCGCTGATCGCATGTTTTCCTGGCTTCAATGTTCAGCGTTCGATGTTCGCTGTTCGACGTTTCCATTGATTAAAAAAATGTCCACGCTTTCTCTTTCGCAACTTCGTCCGCGTCTTCGGCGCGTGAAACTTTTTCTGTGCGACGTGGACGGCGTTTTGACCGACGGCTCGGTTTTCATGGGAGGCGGCGTTGAGATAAAACGATTTGATATTCGGGATGGACTTGGATTGAAATTGCTCCAGCGGGAAGGCATTAAAGTCGGCTGGATTTCACGGCGCCCGTCCGACGCAACCCGCGCGCGCGCCGAGAATTTGAAAATTGATTTTCTCGCGCAGGGCGACAGCGGAAAAATCGAAGCGGCGGAGAGAATTTTGCGCGAAACACAATTGAACTGGGCGGACATTTCGTATGTCGGAGATGATATTGTGGACGTGGGCATTTTGAAACGCGCGGGATTTGCCGTCGCGGTCGGCAGCGGCGTGGCGGAGGCGAAATCCGCGGCGCATTACATCACGAAAGCGGAGGGCGGACGCGGCGCGATTCGCGAGGTGGTGGAAATGATTTTGAAAGCGCAGAACAAATGGAAACGCGTGGTTTCTGATTATGCCGTATAAACGTTCCATTCGCATGACAACGAGTTTTTCCGGCGTGATTGCCGCGCTGTCGCTTTGCGTCGTTTTCCTTTTCGCCACTGTGAAAAAATCCATTTTCGCGCAGGAATCTTCCGGCCAGATGGAAGCGCTGAACTTCAAGGTCCAAATGGAAAATTATCCGCCGCCGAACGAGACGCAGACCAAAACGTTGCTCGAAGGCGAGAAAGCGCAGCCGCTTGGCAATGGTTTGATTTTATTGATCGCCGCGAAAATTTCCACCTTCGCGACAAATGGCGCGCTGGAAACCGTCGCCCAGACGCCGCGTTGTATTTTTGATTCCGCGCAACGCATCGTCAGTTCAACCGGAACGATGAGCATTCAGAGCGCGGACGGAAGATTTTTTCTTGAAGGCGTTGGCTTTCTGCTTCAGACCAACGGCAATTTGATTCTTTCAAACGACGTTCACACGATTGTTCGGATGCCGTCGGAAAAACAAAAGAACTCATGAAACTATTTTTACTCGCATTGGGAATCGCGATTTTTCCCGCGGCGTTGAATGCGCAAACCAATTCCAACGCGACGGCGACAAACGATGTCATTGCGAAATTGCTGTCCGACGCGCCGTCCACCAATAGCGTCGTGTCCACGAATATTGTGTTGCGCCCGGAAACAACCATTCGTTCCAAACACTTCACGTGGAACATGAAAACGAGCACCATGATTTATACCGGCGATGTGCGTGTGGACGATCCGAAAATGAAACTCACGTGCGACGTGCTGACCATCGAAATCCCGGAACACAAGCATCCTGACAGTATGATCGCGGATCACAATGTGGTTATTGACGCTGTGGACAACGAGGGAAAACCGATTCACGCCACAAGCGACAAAGCGATTTACAGTTACAAGGTGGAAAATTCCGTTACGAATGAGATTGTGAAATTGATTGGAAATCCGCTCGTTTTATCTGATTCAAATCCAAAGGCGGGTGACAACATCGCGTGGAGCAACGCGGACATCCAGCGATTGCGCAAAGAAGGACGGCTGATGGAGATGGCAGGCGACGAAATCACTTGGAACCGGGTGGACGGACAAATTCAAGTGAGCAATCCGGTTATGACGGGCCGGCAGAATTTTATCGAACCTTCCGCCAAACCCGCATCGAGCGTGAATGCCACGAACACTCCATGAGCGAGGCAAACGAATCCACTCAGTCGGTTTCCAATCAGTCGGCCACGACGGCGGACGGCGAATTGTTGTCCACAAAAAATCTCATCAAAGCGTATCGCGGCCGGCGCGTCGTGAACGGCGTTTCCATCAGTGTTGCGCCCGGTGAAATCGTGGGATTGCTCGGACCGAACGGCGCGGGAAAAACCACCACGTTCAACATTGTCGTTGGCGTCGTCCGTCCGGACGACGGCGCGGTGCATTTCAAAGATCACGTCATCACGAAATTGCCGATGCACAAACGCGCGCGGCTTGGAATCGGTTATCTGACGCAGGAGCCTTCGGTTTTTCGCAAATTGACCGTCGAGGAAAATATTCTTGCGATTCTGGAAACATGCAAAATCAGCCGGCAGGAGCGTGCGATTCGTTTGAAGTATTTGCTGGACGAACTGGACCTGACGCCGCTGGCAAAAAGCAAGGCTTACCAACTGAGCGGCGGCGAAAAGCGGCGCCTTGAAATCACGCGCGCGCTGGTCACGAGTCCGAAACTTCTGCTTCTCGACGAGCCGTTCAGCGGCATTGATCCGATCGCGGTTTATGAAGTGCAGAAAATCGTGCGTCGCTTGAGGGAGCGCGGTCTGGGAATTTTAATCACCGACCATAATGTTCGCGAAACCTTGAAACTGGTGGACCGCGCGTATTTGATTCACAAAGGCCAGGTGGTTTATGACGGAGTGGCCGAACAGTTGGTGGACGATCCCAAGGCGCGGGAAATTTATCTCGGACCGGAATTTAATTTGTAAGTTTAGCGTTTTGAGTTTTGGGTTACGTGTTTCAAAAGCGTTTTGCAAACCAACTCGAAACTCAAAACCAGAAAACCTGAAACTTTATTTATGCAACGCGACGTCGTAACAGTTGAACGCTTCTACAACGAACAGGCCGAGGCGCTTGGAATGAAACTGGTGGCCGGCAAAAAAGGCCTCAAACGCATCATTCGCGAGCCAACCGTCAATCGTCCCGGACTCGTCCTCTCCGGCTTCACGCGGTACTTCGCGAACAAGCGCATTCAGGTCATCGGCAATGCGGAAGCGTTTTTCCTCAAATCACTTTCGCTCGACGAGCGCGCCAAGCGCTACGAGATTTTTTTCAGCCATAAAATTCCCTGCATCGTTTTCAGCCGCGATCTGCGTCCCGATAAATTATGCCTGGAAGCCGCCGAAAATGCCGGCGTTCCGATTTTTCAATGTCCGCTGATCACAATGAAGTTCATCAATCTCGCGACGCTCGCGCTCGAAATGATGTTCGCGCCGCGCGGAACGGAAATGGGCAGCATGGTGGATATTCTTGGCGTCGGCGTTATTATTCGCGGCGAAAGCGGCATCGGAAAAAGCGAATGCGTGCTTGCGTTGATCGAGCGCGGGTACAGTCTCGTCGCGGACGACATCACCAAAGTCATGCTCGTGGACGGACGCGACGTGATGGGAACCAGCGCGGAAATCACGCGCAATCACATGGAAGTTCGCGGCATCGGAATCATCAATGTCGCGGCGATGTTCGGCGTCAAAAGCATTCGCAATCGCAAACGCGTGGACCTTGTCATCACCCTGAAAGTCTGGAGCGAAGTTGAAAATGTGGATCGCGTTGGAATGGAACAGGAATTTGTAAAAATTCTCGGCGCGGAAGTGCCGCACATCACCATTCCCGTTCGCCCTGGCCGCGATCTCGCGCGTCTGATCGAAGTCGCCGCGTTTCAAACGAAATTGAAAATGTCCGGCTACAATCCGGCAAAAGAATTGAACGACCGTTTGATTTCGAAAATGACGGAAACGGTGAAACTATAGCGACACGGACTTTCCCCGCTTGCGCATTTCAATTTTGCCAAACTGCCGCCGGGAATTCGCGGAATGTCTGAATTTTCGGGAATTTAAATTTTAATTCGCCAACGACAGGGGTTTTTGG
>DASSNZ010000051.1:0-6387 GCA_035701135.1 Verrucomicrobiia bacterium | reverse complement strand
CCGAGGCTGTCACTAATCCGCTTAAGGTCAGATTGCTTTCGGCGTTGATCGCACCCTGATCGCCCTGAACCGAGTAACCGCGATTGATGCTGGTTGCCGGTCCCGCGTAAGTCAGCGCGCCGCCAGCCAATACCAGATTTGCAGGGTCGGCGGACGAAGCTCCAATCGCGCTGGGCGAACCGCCATTCGAGAGATTGGAAACGGTCACATTGCCTCCCTGAATAACAGTCGGTCCGGTAAAGTCATTGACCGCTCCGATGGTGAGCGTGCCGGAACCTTGTTTGATCAAACTGGTTGAGCCGCTGATTTTTCCGGAGCCGTTCAGCGAGTAATTCCGGCTGCTATTGTTGACTCTCACTCCGCCAGGATGAACGGTATCCGCCAGATTCACATCGGTTGTGCCGGACGCGTTGTCGTCAAACAATACGGAATCGCCTTCGTTGTAAACCGTCGCCGAGCCGTTCCCGGTGTTGATCCAGTTTTCCGTCACTCCGATGTCCCAATTTCCGTTCACCTGGCCGTCCCATCGCGGCAAATCCACGGAGGTGAAATTCAGATCAATGGAATTGCCCGATGCGTTCGTCACGATTTCCGCGGTTGTTCCGACGGGAATCGAGCCGATCACGAAATGACCCGAGCCGGCGCGAGTGCCGTATTGCACCAGCGGGAAAGATCCGACCTGCGGCGCGGTACCCGTGATATTAATCATGACGGTTCCGTTGACGGTGAACGTTCCGGAAACATTCAACGGCGCGACGGTCGGATTCCCAAGACTGCCGAGTTGGAAATCCAGCGAAGCGCCCGTCGAATCGCCCACAGTCAAATTGCCGGGACTGATCTGACCGCCCGAAGATTCCACCTGAACTCCATAAGTTGCGCCATCGGCGATTGTCCGATCTCCGAAAGCGGTGGTTGTCGTGGATTCCACCAGCGTTCCTTCGTTGACAAATGTCGGACCACTGTAGCTGTTGAATCCGGTGAGATAAAGCGTTCCGGCGCCCACTTTGGTCAAACCGCCGCCATTGTCGAGCAGGCTTTCGGGAATGTTGATACTGAAATCCTGCGAATCGAAAATGGCGCCGCCCGTCCCAACGAAAACCTGCGTTACGTCATGCATGAAATTATCATTGTCGGCCGAGGCGTGGATTACGCCTCCGTTCAGATTGATCAGGCTGAACGAACCGATGTTGCCGGAAGTAATTTCCTGGACCGTCAAGTCGCCACCGTTCAGATTCAATGTGCCTGTGACTCCCGCGTCCTGGCAGATGTGCAAAACACTCAGGACGGCCAAACCGCCATTGAGATTCCAGATTCCATCCGCCGATTGTCCCAGCCAGAAATCGCTGACCGTATTGGTGATCGCGCCGCCGGTTTGCGTCAGAGTTCCCGTTCCTCCGCTGCCGATGGTGAAATGCGTGGAGTTGTCACCGGTTTTGGTTATGACGCCGCCGGAGATATTGAGATTTCCAACGCCATTGTCTCGGCCAATCGCGATCCAGTTATTGACATTTAAAACGCCCGTGCCGCTGAGGTTGTATGTGCCCGTTGCAGGCGAATTTTCCGGAACCAGAAATTGCCCTTGAGAATTAATCACACCGCCGCTTTGGTTCAATACGCCGACAGGGCTGCCGGAAGCGGGTGACTGGAATCCGGTCCCCACGAGCAGGTTCCCGCCGCCCGCCTGATCCAGTTCACCGCCGGTCATATTGACGGTCCCGTTTCCACCGCTGCGCCCGAACGCAATATAATTATGAACCGTGTTTGTTCCACCGCTCAGGTTGTAAACTCCGACACCGATATTTCCCACGATAAATTGTCCCCCGCCCGTGATATTCAGATTACCGCCGGTCTGCGTGAACGTGTCCGTGACTGAGCCGGAAACAACGGGAATCGCGTCGGCCTCGACAATCATGTCCTCGTTGTAACCTGCGATTGCCACCGGACTGAAATCGCCGCCGGATGAACCGCTGAGCGCCAGCAAACAAACCGTTCCGTTCCCCGTATCGCAAGACAGGTCAATGCTCGCAACAGGACTCGCGCTCGACACGCTGATATCAATTGAAAAAAGGTAAGGAGTGTCGTTCGTGGCAACTCCGTGAGTCTCAATCCCCGTTCCGTCCGCATGAACTCGAGCGCCCGCCCGATAGGCAATCGTGCCGCCGTTGTTAAACCAGTCGAGAACAGTGAAACTTCCCGTTTCCGTCGTCGAATCCGAATGATGCACCGTGTAATTAACCGTCATCGGGCCATGTCCAGCGCTTCCAAGAAATGACAAACCTGAGTAAGCCGCGGGCGAAACCAATGTCACCGTCGCTCCGACGCTTGTATTCACCATCACCGAATCATTCATCGAGAAACTCGGAGCCAACGCGTAGGAATGATCCGTTTGCGATGCGCTGGTGAACGTTGAGCCGGCGGGCGGCAAACCGCGCGTCGTATCGGCGGTATCAAATCCCTGCTCAAACCAGGTAAATCCGGTGGCGGCCTCGCCGCCGTCCATGCTGGCGGTGACCGCAGCCGTGGAACTGCCTAAATTGACAAAGAAATTTCCGCTGCCGGTAATTGAACCATCGTTGACGTTCAGAATTCCCGTGCCCAGTTCGCCGACATTGAATTGCCCGGAGCCGTAATTGATCGTTCCGTTGTTCAAAGTGAAAACCCCGGTGGAGCCGTCTGCGATTCCCAGGCGAATGCCCGAAACCGTATTGCTGATATTGAGTGATTGCCCGTTCTGCTCGAACCCGCCGCTTGCCGCGATGCTTCCCGCGCGAATTCCGTTCACATTCCAGTCCGGATCGCCCGCGTTGATCTGGACGACGTTATTGGACCCGCTGTTGTTGAATGCCAGGTCGTTCGTGCCCGGAACTTTTCCGCCCCACGCCGCAGGATTATTGTAAGTTCCGGTGCCGCCGGACCAAAAATAATCCGCCGCATGGGAAACAACGGCCGGTGAAGCGGCGGCCAGGAAAGTTACCAGGAGGGCTTTTGCTTTTCGATTGTAGGTTTTCCGATCCATAATAAAGTTTCGGCTGAGGATTGTTTATACGTCACAACCCACGCGAACAGACGGATGTCGCGATGACTTCCGCTCTTCGCTTGAATATGACTTGAGAACGAGTGTAAATGCGGGTGGAAAAGTGTCATGTGGCATGAAATGGCCACATCGAAAAAGTCTTTCGAAAACAGGAAACACGAATCGCGCGGATTCTCACGAATTGAAAAATCTCTCTGAACAATTCGTGCTCAATTCGTGAAATTCGTGTCTTCAGCCGTTTGAAATACTCGTGAGGAAAGAAGTAAAAACTTATCAACCGCTGATCTGCGCTCATCGGCGCTGATCAAAATTCATTGGCGTAAATCAGCGATCATCGTTGGTTTCACCGTCGCGCCTGAGTTCAACGCCGCAAAAAACCCGCCCGCTTTTGCCAGTGTTTCCTCGTATTCCGCTTCGGGGGTGGAATCCGCCACAATGCCCGCGCCTACATTGAAATGCGCCCTGCCCTCTTTGCAAATCGCCGTGCGAATCGTAACGCTTAACTGGCTTTCGCGATTAAAACCAAGATACCCAATCGCGCCCGTGTAAGGCCCTCGCGAAACCGGCTCCAGTTCGTCAATAATTTCCATCGCGCGAATTTTCGGCGCGCCGGTGATGCTCCCGCCGGGAAAACACGACGCGAACGCCGCGAAATGCGTCACGCCATTTCGCAGCCGTCCTTCCACCGTGGAAACCAGATGCTGTACGTGCGCGAATTTTTCCAGCTTCGCCAAATCAGGAACCTGCACGCTGCCAAATTCGCAGACTTTGCCCAGATCGTTCCGCAGCAAATCGGTGATCATTACAAGTTCGGCAAGTTCCTTGGAACTGGTTTTTAATTCATAAGAAAGCTGCGCGTCGCGCGTCATGTCGGCATCCCGCGGGCGCGTGCCCTTGATCGGGCGCGTGACGATATGCGGGCCGCTCATGCGTAAAAATTGTTCCGGCGACGAAGAACAAATCTGGAAATCCCCGCAAGCCAGGAACGCGGAAAACGGCGCGGGCGAAACCGAATTTAATTTCTGAAAAAATTCCCGGCCGGAAATGCCGCAATCTGCCGTGAGCCGCTGCGAAAGGTTGACCTGATAAATGTCGCCGGCGCGAATGTATTTCTGCGCGCGCCGGACTTTGGAAATAAATTTATCGCGGGAAAGATTTGAATTGATTTCAACCGCGGAGGCGCGGACGCGTGGAGAAAAATTTCGGTGGCCCTCCGCAAAAACCTCTGCGTCTCCGCGTCTCTGAGTTAAAATATCTTTCCAAAAACCAAATTGCTCATTCGCGCGTTTTTCGCTGTGCGCACCGTCCGCATCCACTCCCGTCGAAATAATAAAAGTTTTATCCAACTGATGATCGAACGCGACGACGCTGTCGTAAAAACCCACATAGCAATCCGGCAGTTCCAGATCGTTCGCCGCGCGCCGCGGAAGTTTTGCCTCGACAAAATTTTTCAGATCGTAACCCCAGAAACCGAAACAGCCGCCGAGCGGAAACGGCAAATCAATTTCGTCCAGCACTTCGTAACGCGACATCAGCGCGTCGAGCAGATGCCACGGATTTCCAAAATGAATTTCGGCGGGCGCGCCCGGTATTTCGGTTTCACATCGCGATCCAAACGAACGGAATGTGAGAAATGGCCGCGCGGCGACAAAGGAATATCGCGCCGATGAATCAATCATCGCGCCCGTGGAAAATTCACGCGGATGACTGCGGAGCAAAATAATTCCCGGCGCATCGCCCAGCGCGTTCACAAGCGACTCGGGCGTGTGCTGAGTAAAAATTTCCTGAATCAACGGAGGCATGGACAACGCGATTTTCAGTCAACGAACCCTCGGTTTCGCTAAAACAATTTCAGTCATATTGGCCGGCGATTTGCCATTGCGAAATCTCGCGAACCTCCAGGCCGAACACAAGTGAAGTTTTCCCGCCGGAAAAATTCGCGCGGACACGTGATTGCGGCGATGGATAAAACAAGCCATCCTGAGCCGCCAGATCATGACCGCACGAATTCCAACCCGCTCCAAACGGCAGGCCATGGATTGGAGTCTCGTGCTGATCAGCCAGGGAATCGAAAGCACCATCGAGCATTCGGAGGAATTCGGCTGGGGACTGATTGTCTCCGACGAGGAATTGGAGCGCGCGAAAATCGCGATAGAAAATTACAACGCCGAAAATGTCCGCTGGCCGTGGCGTCGCAGGATTCAGCGGGAAATCGTTTTCGATTGGGGCGCGCTCGCGTGGGTTTTTCTCATCGGCCTGTTTTTTTATCTCCAATCGCTCGGAACGAATCTGCGCGAGGCGGGTTTGATGGACGCGCAAGCCGTTTCGCGCGGCGAATGGTGGCGGCTTTCCACCGCCATTTTTTTGCACGCGAACATCGGCCATTTCGCCGCGAATGCGGGCATCGGATTTTTTCTGCTCGGACTGACCATGGGACGATTCGGAACCGGCATTGGATTGTTCGCGGCGTATCTCGCGGGCGTTTTGGGTAATGTCGCGACGTGGCTCGCGTTTGAAAATCATCTCAGCCTCGGTGCGTCGGGATTGGTAATGGGCTGCGTCGGACTGCTGGCGGCGCAGGCGTTTTCGTGGCGCAAACATCCGCAGGCGCTGAGATATTTTCTGACCGGCATCGCGGGCGGCGTGATGCTGTTCGCGCTGCTGGGATTAAGTCCCGGATCGGATGTGCTGGCGCACGCAGGCGGATTCGTCGGCGGATTTCTGATCGGCATCGCGCTTTTGCTGGCTCCCAAACTCGCGCAAAACACAACGGCAAATGTCGTCGCGGGAATTCTTTTTACGACCGCAACTGTCCTGACGTGGTGGCTGGCGTTGGCGAAATCCTGAAATTGTTAAACTAAATTCCTCGTCGAAGGCGCTGAACGTTGGAACATTGCGCGATTCGAAAGACAACGCAGTAAATTTCTGCGAACCAAAAAGAGCTTGTCTATTTTCCGGGAACGGCGTAAAGGCAGGGCAGTTCTTTTGCATAGCCGGAAATTAAAATTCATTTTCGGTGGAGTCTTTGCGTTGCGAGGACTCGAATCCCATTCCGAACACGACCAAAGTTCATGCGCAATTCTCTTACGAAGTTGCCTCGGCGCGCGCGAGTCGCGCGTCCTGGCGTACTTTCGTGAGAAGGCCGCTTGGTCGTGGCCTGGAATGGGGGTGCGCTGGGCGCGCAAGTGCCCCAAGGCATTCTCGTTCAAAGATTCGGAAGGAGGTTCGTGCAAGAAGGCAGAACAAAACCCGAAGAAAAACCTAACCAACCTTATGCAAAAGCTAAAACCACTCGCCAAGGTGCTGCCGACATCCTGTCGGCGGAAATGGACTCACTTCACAATTTTACTATT
>DASSNZ010000050.1:0-9394 GCA_035701135.1 Verrucomicrobiia bacterium | reverse complement strand
TCAATCGAGAGCTTGATCGCCGCCCAGATGTGCAGCACGAGAATGATCACCAGAAACACACGCGCGGGCCAGATCAGTTCGGGAGTGGTTTGCAGGAAATGTCCGTAACGGTTGATCGCGTCAGGCCCGAGAAAAATTTGCAGGTTTCCTATCAGATGCCCGACGACGAACAGGAACAGCACACAGCCGGAAATGGCCATGATATATTTTTTCCCGAGCGACGACCTAAAGATATTCGTAATGACTTTCATTGAAAATCCGCGCGCAAGGTGAAAGCGCAAGCAGAAATCTAATGACTGTGCGGGCAGCGTCAATGAAACTTAAAAGGTATTAGCCGGAGCCGCTCGTGATTTCATCGTGGCTAATCGCCCGAAATCGCCCGTTCCGGCAGTTCCAAAAGCGAGACGATTTCGTCCACGCCCGGCTTTTCCGGGCTTGGATTTTGCGGATCCCTTTGCAACAGAACGGCGTGAAATCCCGCCGATTTCGCGCCGCGAAAATCCATTTCCGAACTGTCGCCGACGTGCAGAATTTGCCCGGGCGCAACGCCGAGTTTGGAAGCGGCCTGCTCGAAAATCACCGGCGACGGCTTGGGAAACCCGACTTCGCACGAAATGACAATTCTTTCAAAATAATGGCTCAGTCGAAGCCGCTTCAGCAAAATGCGCAGTCGCTCGTCCCAGTTTGAAATCACGCCCAATCGAAATTCCATGGACGCGAGTTTTTCCAGGGTTGGCCGAACGTCCTCGAAAACGCGCCACGCGCCAGGTTGCGCGAAACGATCGTACAGTTCCGAAAAAAAAGTGATTTTCGCCGAATCCGGAATCAGCGTGCGAAATGTTTCGTTCACCAGTTCCTCCCAGCCGGCGCGCGTGTAATCGAAATTTTTCGACGCGCGCCAAACGGTGTGAAACCGTTTTGTCAATTGGTCCGCGGAAATTTCGGAAAATCCGTGTTGCGCGGCGATTTCCGCGTAAACGTGCCCGACGGATGGCCAGGGCGAAATCAAAGTTCCACCGACATCGAAAGTGACGGCTTTGATTTTGGTTGGAGAATTCATCCGGCCGGCAAATTCTGATTCTGGTTTGCCGCGCCCCATTCGTTGAGCGCGCGTTCATCCGGCGCGACGACCGGCGAAATTCCTAACATTTCCATCGCTTCGCCGACGAGATAAAGCGATCCGGTGATCACGAGAAACGAATCGTCGCGGGTTTGTTCCAGCGCTTCGCCCAGCGTTTCGCAAAATTGAATTTCCGCGCCGGGATGGATTTCCCGACACACTTCCGCCAATTCGCGCGCGGTGGCCGTTCGTTCGTTTTGGACGGGAACGGTAAAAATTCGGCCGGCGAGCGGAGCAATTATTTCACAAATCCCGCGCCAATCTTTGTCGCGCAAAATTCCGAGAATGATCGTGCGGCGCGATTCCGGAAAATTGGGAAAATTCGCATTCAACGCGTCCGCCAAAACTTTCGCTCCGGCAATGTTGTGCGCGCCGTCGAGCAGAACGCGTTTTCCGTCCGGCATCCAAACCAGTTGCAAACGGCCCGGCCAATTCACGTTTGAAAGTCCCGTCCGAATCGCATTCGCCGAAACGGGAATGCGATTTTGCAAAACATCAATCGTCGTCAACGCGAGTTCGGCATTTTTGCGCTGGTGATTTCCAGACAGCGGAAAATTGGAAAAAACATTTTCCGGCAATCGGGAAACGCGAGTCAGCGGCGCGCTGCGTTCCGCGGCGATTTTGGAAATGACCTCGAAAGCTTCCGGTTCTTCCACGCCGGTCACGACGGGAATTCGCGATTTGATAATTCCGGCTTTTTCGGCGGCGATGCTGGACAGCGTTTCGCCGAGCCATTTCTGGTGATCATATTGAACATTTGTGATGACGCTCGCGAGCGGCGTGACGATATTTGTCGCATCCAGCCGTCCTCCAAGGCCGGTTTCCCAGATGACCAGATCGCATTTTTGTTCGGCGAAATATTGCAGCGCGAGAATGGTTACAGCTTCAAAAAAAGTCGGGTGATCCGCGTCCGAAAATTTTGTCAGAAAAGATTTTGTTCGATTCACCAGTCGAACGACATCCGCCGGAGAAATCAATTCGCGATTGATCTGGATTCTTTCGCGAAACGAAACCAGATGCGGCGACGTGAATAAACCGACGCGCAATCCAGCCGCGCGATAGATGCTTTCCAGAATCGCGCATGTCGAACCTTTTCCGTTCGTGCCCGCGACGTGAATGAATTTCAGATTTCGTTCCGGATTTCCGGCAAGTGCGGCGAGTTTAAAAGTATTTTCCAGTCCGAACTTTGCTCCAAACCAGCGCAACGAGTAGAGAAAACAAATGGCTTCCGAATACGGGTTGCCTGGAATGGAATCGCGGTTCATGCGCGAAATGAGATTACTGCGATTTGCCGGAAATTCGAGCGAATTCAACGCGCGATCATTTCCCGAAACGTAAGTGCCAAAATGACGCTTTCTCCAATTTAAAATCTTTTAATAAAGCGTCACAATGACTCGCGTTAAATCTTTTATTTATTTGGTTTCTTCACGTAAATCCGTGGTTTTTAGTGGTTTGTATCTCGGAGAGGTCTCTGGCATGGATGACGCTTTAATAAAGGGTAGAAAGGAAAATGAAATTATGAACATTGCACATTGGAAAAGACCTGAGTTATCGCGAGCGGGCAGATTCTCGAATGAACTGGATCGCCTGTTCGATTGGCCCTTTGGAGAATTTTTGCAGGGTTCCCAATTCTCCGGATGGTTTCCTCCGCTTGATTTGCGGGAAGACAAGGACAACGTCGTTGTGACGGTGGAATTGCCCGGGATGAAAAAAGAGGACATCGAAATTTCCCTGCACGAAGGAAATTTGACGATTTCCGGCGAACGCAAGGAAGAAGAAAAATCTGAAAGCGCGGAGGTTTATCGCACCGAGCGCTTCACCGGCCGGTTCAATCGCGTGGTTGGATTGCCGGTTCCCGTGGCGACGGATAAAGTCAAAGCGCAATACAAAGACGGCGTTTTGACGGTTACGCTTCCGAAAACCGAGGAAGCGAAACCGCGACAAATCGAAGTTCAGACGGCTTGAAGAATCCGGCTTGAGCGATGGGCGGAACCCTGAACGGTTCCGCCTTCTTTTTTGCAGAATTCCCGGCGCGATAAATTTGCGCCGGGGATTATTTCTGAATTATTTCGCCGGGATTTGCCAGACCCAATCGCCTTTTTCCAATTCCATTCTGCCCGGTTTTTTTTTCGCGACGGTTCCATTGTCATCTTTTTCATCCCAGCCGATGGAATAAAGAGTGTAATGGTTGCCGTCTGCGCGGTGATACCTCAGCGGTTCACCGTTGATAATATCATGCGGGAGTTTTGTCATGAATTGCGGCGCGAGCGCGTCGAGCGATTCAGGATAATTGCCATGTTTCAATCGGTAACGTTCGAGAGTGCAGGCCGTGCGCGTCAGATCAACGCTGGATTGGGATTTCGCAAATCGAACCTGCGCTTTGCTGAGGGCCGAAAAATTTATTTTTGCGAGCATGTTGTAGAGAGTGGTTTTCTTCCATTCAGTCGCTTCCGACTTTTGCAAATCGCGGGTTTTGCGGGGCGACATCGTGCGTTGTTTCAAATCTGCCGCCGGCAAAATCCATCGTTGAAACATTTGAGCATTCGCAAGCCGATAGCGCGGATAAAAAGGATTCAACCTGTACTGCTGCTGGATGTAACCGATCATCGCGATGGAAAAAGCACGCTCGCCGCGCATTATGAATTCATAATTTGCCAAAAAATCAAACCGGCTCAATTCGGAATCCAGTTCCACAAGTTGCGCATCATTCCATTGATGCCGCGCGATGCCTTCATAAATCGGTTGAATCGCGAAGTTCCAAAGTGCCATCGTGACCAGTTGCGCAATCAAAGTCGGTTGCTTTTGCAGGGAATCCGTCAGGCGCAACATAAGTTTCACATCTTCGAACGCCGCGGCATTTTCGCCGGCCGAAAGTTCGGAGATGGCGCGCAATTGAAGCACCTGAATGCAGCCTTTCATTTCGCGAAAAAACGGTAATTGCGCCGAAGCGGTGGCAAGAGGATTACTATAATCAAGCGGCGGACGTGAACCTGGACGCTCGCTCGCTCTGCGTAAAGATTCAATGGCTGAATTATATCGGCTTAAAGCCAGCAATACATCGGCGGCGGGCGTTTGCGGCTGGGACGGAACAGCGAAGAAATTCGTGAACCCCGCGGCTTTGCGATAATATTCCTGCCACACTTTTAAATCCGTGAGCGTGCCTTTCTCCCAATCACCGCCTCGTTGCGGAGGCTTGGGTCCAGGTTGTGCATAAACTGTCATTTCGAGAACATCCACGACGTTTGTATTGCGTCGTTTCCAATCGCCCGTTTTTGGATCCCATTCGCCGTCGAATGTCGGCTCCCAGATCGCCGCTTTAAAAAAGTTTTCTTCGTCCGGAATTGGTTTGGGAACAAAATCGGCGAAATCAAATCGCTCGCCTTTCGCCCCCCATTCGCGTTTGTATTTTTCCCATTCATGTTTTCCGCGCCAGTTTTCCTCCGTCCAGAAAACCGCAATCAGCGTGACAACGCCAACCAGCGCAATCAAAGCGCGGCGAATCGTGCGCCAACTGAACAGCCAGTGAAAAAAACGACGGAAAATTCCGGCGCGCCGAGAAGGATGGTTTTCGTGCGATTCCATAAATCAAACGAGGCGAAATGGTGAACGAAGCGCGCTGCGAGGTTTCGGCGAGGATTTGGGTTTTTCGGCGACTTCCGGTTGTGGCGGTGTGTTGAATTCCGCGAGCATTTCCTGCTGACGTTGTAACGCGAGCAGTATTTCGGCGGGCGGCACTTTTGATTTCGCCATTTTCAGCGCGCTATCGTTTTTGTCCGCCGCGTTCAACGCGAAAATGACCATCCACACGACGGCAAAACCAACCCAGATCCGTCGTGCGGGAAGAATCAATTCGCGCCAGAAAATCATTCCAATTCGAAACGGAAACGCGCGGAGAATCACCGCTTGTTTTCGTTTTTGAAATTCGTTCCGGCATTCGGCGGCAAGAACATTTTGGCGAATGGAATCCAGTTTCGCATCGGAGGTGCGATGTCGTTCAAACAAAATTTCTCTCGGAGTTTTCATAAGTTCTGCAAGCGGGAAAACTGTTCTGCCGACAAGATGTCCGACAGCACTTTGTTTCGCTGAAATGGAACTGCGGCAGGTTTTGCGATTCTCATTTTTATTCTCCTTTTTGTTCCAGAATCGTTCGCAATGTTTTCTTCGCGTAATAAAGTCGCGATTTCACGGTGCCGATGGAAGCGCTTGTGATGCTGGCGATTTCTTCGATTGAAAAATCCTCGACGAAAAAAAGCAGCAGCGCGGCGCGTTGCGGCGGTGGAAGCTGATGGACCAGATTCATAAATTCGATTTCCTTTTCCCGCGCGACGAGCAGGTCGTCCGGACTTTCCTGAAATTCCGCCGGAGCATTTTCCAATTCGTCGCGCAATGTTTCGTCGCGTGTTTTTTTTCGCCAGCGTTGAATACATTTCTGGTGAGCGATGCCGAAAAGCCAGTTTCCGAATTTCGCATCATCGCGCAATCCACCGATGTGCCGGACGGCGCTGATGAACGTTTCCTGAACGAGATCGAGGCTCGTTTGTTCGTCCTGGAGCAATTCAAAAACATAAACATACAAAGGCAACTGGTAGCGTTTGAAGAGAACGTCCCAGGCTTGCGGCTCTCCGCCCCTGGCTTGCTCGACCGGCAGTTGTTCGCGTTCATCCACGACCAGCATTTACAATCAGTGGAATGCGAAAGGCGAGAAAAGGTTCAATGGAAAAACAACGTGCTGCCGGCATCCTGTCGGCAGATCGGCGGAAATATCAGAAAGGGAGGTCAACCACAGATGGACACGGATGCACACGGATGAAAATTTCCATTCCGTCCCGCATTCACGAATTTGTGGTTTCTTGCAACGGAATTTGC
Organism: Verrucomicrobiia bacterium; assembly: GCA_035701135.1. Lineage (GTDB taxonomy): Bacteria > Verrucomicrobiota > Verrucomicrobiia > Limisphaerales > DASXHY01 > DASXHY01. The sequence goes on along the minus strand of DASSNZ010000050.1, from coordinate 3,408 downwards.
GGGTTTCACGGAGTGCTTCCCGATCCGTGTTCATGGGTATTCATCCGTTGTTAAAACCCGAACAGGTTTTATTCAGGACGCAACCGCTCAGGCGTTTTGCGGTTCATTCAATATCTTATGAATTGCCTGGAGCATTTCCTCATTGTCCACGGGTTTATGGAAAAATCCGATCGCGCCTTCTTTCATTGCGCGTTCTTTGTGCTGCGCCGCTTCGCTGCCGGTAATTACGAAAATGGGAACCGACGCTGTTTCCTCCATTCGTTTGAGCCATTGAATGATCCGAAGTCCGTCCCAAGGCACGCCGGCCACTTCCGGCGGAAAATTCACGTCCAGCAATATCAAATCCGGTTTTTTCAAACGCGCTGCTGAAACGGCTTGCGAGCCGTCCATGGCGGTGAGCGTTTCGTAACCGGCGGCTTTGAGCTTGAGGGAAAGCGTCTTTAAAACCACTTCATTGTCGTCCACAACCAGGATTTTCTTCGGGTTCATAAAGTTTCATTCCGATTTCGAGAATCGGTTGATTCTGTTCAGCAACTGCCGAGCCAGCGCCTCTTTCCAGAAACTTTAATCCATTTATAGGAAATATTTGCCGCAATTCTCCGCCATCCCTCCCGCTCACTGTATCAAAATGAGTCGCTTTGCTCGCGGGATTTCGTTCCTGCTTGGCAGCCCGAATCGCTTCTGGTTAGCTAGCCACGCCGATGACAAAACTGCGCGTCACACTTTTGTTCGCCTTTCTTACTCTGGGATTTTCCCTTTTCGCGCAGACCAATTCGGAAAATTCGGAATGGGAAATCCGGGCGTTGAATCCGAACGGAAGCGTCATGTTCACGTACGACCTCAACACGGGAAACGCGACCGCCACCAACGGCGTGCTGGTGAAATACATGGGCGCGGTGCTCACGGCCGATGAAGTGTCCATCAACAAATCTTCCGGCAAGGTGGATGCGTGGGGAAATGTGCGCATCCAACGCGAGGACCAGATATGGGCCGGCGAACATATCATCTACAATTTCAAGACGCACCAAATGATCAGCGAACAGTTTCGCACCGGAAAATTTCCCGTGTTCGCCGAAGGCCGGGGATTGAGCGCGGATTTGACCAATAATGTTTACAACGCGACGAACGCATTCATCACGGCGGACGATATTTCAAATCCATTGCTGAAAATCCGCGCTGCGCGAATCCGGAGTATTCCAGGCAAACGCATCGAAGCGACCCATGCGGTTCTCTACATTGGCGAGGTCCCGGTTTTTTATTTTCCGTATTACACCCGCAGCCTGAGCGAGCACGCGAATCATTTCAGCGTTCTGCCCGGTTATCGGAGCCGGTTCGGACCGTTTCTGCTTGGCAGTTACACCTGGTATTTGAATGACAATCTGGACGGCGAATTTCATCTGGATTATCGGGAAAAACGCGGTGTCGGCGTCGGGCCGGATTTCAATTTTCATCTCGGCCGCTGGGGCGATGGAACATTCCGCTATTACTATACGCACGACAATGATCCGAGCACGAACGGTTTGATCGCGCCGGTCGGAAATGATCGTCAACGGCTTATCTTTTCCTATCAGGCCAATCCGTTCACCAATTTCAACGTGAAGGCGCTTGCGCGGTATCAAAGCGACATCGGCGTGACGCATGATTTTTTTGAAAGCGAATATCGCCACGATCCGCAGCCGGACACGTTTGTCGAGGCGAACAAATTCTGGGACAACTTCAGCCTCGATGTTCTGGCGCAGCCGCGCGTAAATAATTTCTACGAAACCGTCGAGCGCCTGCCGGATGTGCGCCTGACCGGATTTCGCCAGCAGATCGGGGCGACACCGCTTTTTTATCAAAGCGAAAATTCGGTCGGATATTATCGGCGATTGTTCGCGGAAACCAACAATGCGCCAAACGGATTGAGCTTCGAGGCCGCGCGCGCGGACACGTATCATCAAATCATCCTGCCGCACACGTTTTTCGGCTGGCTGAATGTCGCGCCGCGCGCGGGCGGGCGGTTCACGTATTACAGCGACGCGACCGGACCGGGCGCGAAAACGGACGAGGAATTTCGCGGCGTGTTCAACACAGGCGCGGAAGTTTCTTTCAAGGCATCGCGCCTCTGGCCGGATGTGAAAAACAAGGCGCTCGATCTGGATGGTCTGCGCCACATTATCGAACCTTCGGTAAATTACGTTTATGTGCCCAGCCCGAATGTCAGGCCGCATGAATTGCCGCAATTCGATTATGAATTGCCAAGCCTGCAAATGCTGCCGATTGAATTTCCCGAATACAATTCCATTGACTCCATTGACAGCGAAAACGTCATCCGATTCGGCCTGGGAAATAAATTGCAGACCAGACGCAACGGTCAAATTGACGATGTCCTGAACTGGCAGGTTTACACCGATTGGCGATTGCGTCCGCGCGCGGGTCAGGAAACGTTTGCGGATTTGTATTCGGACCTCGCGCTACGTCCGCGTTCATGGCTCACGCTGGAATCGCAAACGCGATTCGACATCAACGGAGATCGCGTGCGAATGCTGCTTCACACGATGACAATTCAGCCAAACACGACGTGGAGCTGGACAATCGGGCATTTTTATTTGCGCGATGATTTCAACAGTTCGCCGACGGCGCTGGGCCAGGGAAACAATCTGGTCACGAGCACGATTTTTTATCGGCTGAATGAAAACTGGGGATTTCGCGCGACGCATCATTACGATCTGCGCGGCGGCCGGATGGAGGAGCAATATTACACCGCGTATCGCGACATGCGAAGCTGGACGGCGGCGTTGACGGCGGGACTTCGCGACAATCGTGGCGGCTCGGACGATTTCATCATCGCTTTCACCTTCTCGTTGAAAGCCGCGCCGCGATACGCGCTCGGGCGCGACACGGCGGAGCCGTACTCGCTTCTGGGCCGGTAAATTATTTCTCAGGACTTTCCGAATCGCATTTGCCAGTGGGATTTCTTCTGCGTTTTTTTTCCGTTCATTCTCGGGCAAAAGACCCCATGGAATCAGCGGATTGCGCGCATAAGTTGATTCACGAAAGGAATTGCACGATATGCGAAATCTGAAAAAGCTGGTGATGACGGGTGGGATGACCGCCGCGGTTGCGGTGATGGCGCTCACGGGTTGCAAGATGATGGAAAACAGTCATTCGGGCGGACGCACTGCCGGACGAGTGCTGGATGACAAAACCATCACGGCCAAAGTGAATGAGAAGTTGGAAAAAGAGCCGGTCTATAAATTTTCCAACGTGGATGTGAAAACGTTCGACGGCATTGTTCAGTTGAGCGGCTTCGTTGACACGAACGACCAGAAACAGCGCGCCGCGGAACTGGCGCAATCCGTGGATGGCGTTACGCGCGTGGTCAACAACATCACGATGAAACCGCAAATAAACCAGAGTCAAATGGCT
>DASSNZ010000049.1:0-3367 GCA_035701135.1 Verrucomicrobiia bacterium | reverse complement strand
ACGAACGCTGTTCACTCCCTCGTTGGACGAGCAGGCTGACCTCGTGATTCGAGGAATCCCGCACCAGGCGGTGGAAGGGGATGAGCCCCGAAACGGCCTGGCCGTTGATGCGCAGGAGCTGGTCCCCCGCCTCCACGCCCGCTTTCTCGGCCGGGCTGCCCGGCTGCACCTGGCTAATCACCAGGGACGGGCCGCCGCACTTGAGGCGCACCCCGAGCCAGAGCGAGTCCGTCGTCTCGGGAATGAAGAAGCTGGCCAGCGCCTCGTTGACCTGCTTGATGGGAATGGCAAAGCCGATGCCCTGGCCCTGGCTGTACACGGCCACGTTCAGGCCGATGAGTTCCCCGCGCAAATCAATGAGCGGCCCCCCGCTGTTGCCCGGGTTGATGGCGGCGTCGGTTTGCAGCCAATTCTCGATGTTGAGCGGCTCGTTGCCCGTGGGCGGGCGCCGGGTCTTGGAACTGAGAATGCCGCGCGTGACCGTGCCGCCGAGTCCGTAAGGATTGCCGAGCGCGAGAACGGTTTCGCCCAGCAACAAATCATTTTCGCGCGCGATTTTTATCGCGTGAAATTTCTCGCCCGGACGCGCCTTTAATTTCAACAACGCCACGTCGCGAATCGGATCGCTGGCCACGACCGTCGCTTCGTAAACATTCGTGCCGGTATTGAATTTCACTCCGATCTGGTCCGCGCGGCGCACGACATGATCGTTGGTCAGCAAATAGCCCGCGTCATCAATCACCACGCCGGAGCCGATGCTGATTGTCGTGTCGGAAGCCTGCTGGCCGTAAAACCGGCGGAAAAACGCCTCGAACGGATCATGCACCGGAACGACCGTCCGTGTCCGGATGTTCACGACGCACGGCATGACTTTTTCAATCGCTTCAACCGTCGCGTTGCGGCGAATGTCGGGTTCCGTTTCCTGCGCGAAAACGGAGGCGCCGCAGAAAGACATCGCCAACAGCGCAAAAATGAATTCCCGGGAAAATGGAAATCTCTTCATCACTTTAATATCAACAGTCAATTCCGCCTTTTGATGCGTTCAAAAATTATTGAAGTCGAATTGCTCTAAATTTTTCCCGGCGGCCACAGGCTTTGCCCGACATCCGTCCGGTAATAACTCCCGACGACGCGGATTCGCCGGATATTCATGTAGGCTTTCGCAATCGCCGCTTCGAGATTCGGCGCAATCGCAATCACATCCGCGATGCGCTGCCCGGTGGAAATCAGTTTTCCGTCCGTGTCCCGCGCGACTTCGTTCCACCAGACGTCGCAATCGAACGGCGCGGAAATTTCCAGCGGCAATCGCGGCCCGCGCACCTGCGTGAATGGATAACCGTAACCCGCAAGCGTGAGGGAACAACCGAAATTCAAATCGTCCTTGAATTTCAGATTGAGTTTTTTGTTCCGCGTCGTGTTCAGCAACGTTTCCGCAGGATTTTTCAACATCCTCAAAATCATAGGCCCCGACGTGACGCCGATGCGAATGTTGTATTCGATAACGTGCCATTTTCCGTCGCGTCGTGGCGTGGGCGTCTCGCCCGCGCGTATTCGTTTTTCGTCAGATGTGCGCGCCGCCTTGATCGCCGTCACCTGAATCGGCCCGTGATAATTCACCTCGCGAAACCACGGCAACAGCGGATGCAACAATTCCCGGGCGAGGCCGTATTTATCATCCGGATCGCGCTCGACAATTCCGCCGAGCGGCGCGCCGGCGATGATTCCCAGATTGCCGTCGAACGCGTATTTGTATTCCTGGTTCGTGACGAGCGAATAAATTTCTCCGCCGCTCACCAGCGCGATGTGTCCCGCCTCGGCGCGCCCGAGATATTCCTGAAGAAAAACGCCTTCCGCGTAATTCACCTGCCGCAGCCACGCGCGGCTGTCCTCCAGCGTTTCGCACAAAATCGTGTGAATCGGACTCGTCGGCGAGCAAAGCGGATTTTTAATCACGAACGGACGCGGATGTTCCGCAAGAATGCGTTCGGCTTCCAGGCGATTCGACGCGACATACGCCTGCGGAAAAGGAATTTTAAAATCCACGCACAGTTTCCGCGCGAAATCGCGCTCGCGTTCGATCCGCATCGCCTCGCCGGTCGGACTGAAAATTCCCGCGCCGGATTGCGTCAGATCGCGCGCCCAAGGCGATTGCGCCCAATCAATGGATTGCGGAATCACCAGGTCAATGCCGTGTTCGGAAACGAGCGACGCCGGATTCGGAAACGAATCGCGCGAGAAAACCGGCCCGACGAGCGACGGCGAAAAATGCCCGTAATTCCGCGTCAAATAAGTCGAAACATCCGCTCCGGCATCGGCGAGCGATTGTCCGATGCTGTGCGCGAACGAGCCGACGCCGAGGATCATCGCGGAAGTTTTCGTCGTTCGCCGAACCGGAATTTTGCGCGCTGCTTTTGCCATTGAATGTCGCCGCGCAGATTAAGAATGGAACCGGGCAAACACAAGCGGGCGATTGCGCTTGTGGGAATTTCAGAGGAAACGAATGAAATTATATTGTCGTGAGCCAAAACGCCTGCGGTTTGACTAACAATGCTCTGGAATTACTGACGAAGCCCAAAATTTAATTAATTGTGGTGAAATTAACTGTTATATGACCGTGCCGTCGAATCATACGTTCATGCGATACCGAACAGGTAAATCACGGCGATTGTCGCAATCGCAAATGCCAACGTAATCACCGTAAGACGGTAAGCACATGAAAGCGGTTTATCCAAAATTGCTTTTGATCGCAGCACTGCGAGTCCGATCAAACCGAAGACGGAGAGAGCGAGCGGAACCGTTGATAACACAAGCAAGGAAACGTCCCCTTTGTTGTCCAATGCGGCGGTGGCCAGAAAAGTAACCGACATAACCCCGCCGATTATCAATTCGTTCTTCAGAAACTTTCTAGTCGTGGTAGGCCTCATGGCGATTTAATTCTTCCGGTATTTCTTGATGCAATCGTCCACTGCCTGATCGGACGCTTTGTTCGCCCTATCCTTGCAGTGGGCTTCTCCCTCTGCTATAATTACGCCGCCAGCTACCCCAACACCAATACCAATACCAATCGGATCAAGAAAGCCCGAAGCAATTCCAACCGCGCAGGCAGCGATAGTACCTGCCTTGTGACAAGAAGCGATTTCGTGGTCACGAACTTCTCGTGCAAAAGCTATGCAATCTTCCAAGGTCTCGAGACCAAAGGGATCTGCCGAGTTTATGGAATCATTCTTAACATAGCGGTAGGTTCGGTAATTCAGCAACCTCGACTGGAATATCCAATCGATAGGAAAAACCTGAGGATGAGAGATGGACGTGGTTTAGCAGCAGCGATTGAAAGCCCAAATCCCCCAAAGGATCCGCGTTCAGCCAC
>DASSNZ010000048.1:0-21522 GCA_035701135.1 Verrucomicrobiia bacterium | reverse complement strand
AGCCGCGCCTGTTCTGGAAACTGGAAAGCAATCAGCCGGGCGCGAGCCAGTCCGCTTACGAAATCCTGGTCGCGTCCTCAAAAAAAAATCTCGCGAAAAATGAGGGCGATCTCTGGGACAGCGGCAAGGTGGATTCGGACGAAACCATTCAAATCCGCTATGACGGTATCGAATTGAAATCCTGGCAGCAGGTGTTCTGGAAAATTCGCGCGTGGGACGAAAACGGCAAAGCCTCGGATTGGAGTGAGCCGGCAGCCTGGACGATGGGTGTTCTGAAATCCGACGACTGGCACGCGCGCTGGATTTCCGCGCCGGAAACCAATCTGCAAAGCACGCTGCTCCGCCGCGAATTTACCGTCAAGCCCGGACTCAAACGCGCGCTGGCGAACATTTGCGGCCTCGGCCAATACGAGCTTACGCTCAACGGAAAAAAAGCCGGCGATGATTTTCTCTCGCCCGGCTGGACCAAATACAACAAAACGTGCCTCTACGATACGCGCGACATCACCGCGCTGCTCCATCGCGGCAAAAACGCCGCCGGCATTTGTCTGGGCAACGGCATGTACAACGTCGAGCGGATTCCCGGCCGTTTCACGAAATTCGCAGGCTCGTTCGGCCCCCAAAAAGCCATCGCCCAGATCCGGCTCGAATACGCCGACGGCTCGGTGGAATTCATCTGCACCGACGGAGCCTGGCGAGCGGCTCCCGGCCCGGTCACGTTTTCGTCAATTTACGGCGGTGAAGATTTCGACGCGCGTTTGGTTCAAAGCGGATGGAACGCGCCGGATTTTGATGATTCAAAATGGCGGCACGCGCAAGTTGTCTCCGGCCCGGGCGGCGAATTGCGCGGGCTTTCCTGCTCCGCGCCGCCCATTCGCGGTTTTGAGGTTCATCGTCCGATTTCCTCGCGCACGTTGACCAATGGCGACATCGTTTACGATCTCGGCCAGAACGCGGCGCACATTCCAAAATTCACCGCGAGCGGCCCGGCCGGCAGCAAAGTGCGTTTGATTCCATCGGAACTGACGAACGACGACGGTTCGGCGAATCAAAGTTCGATGGGCGGCGGCCATCGCGGTTACGTCTGGTGCGAATTCACGAAAGGCACGGACGGCGCGGAAACATGGTCGCCGAAATTTTTCTACGTCGGCTGCCGATACATTCAGGCGCATCTGGAACCGGCCGAAAAAGGCGGCGCGTTGCCGCGGATCAAATCGCTCGAAGGCATCGTCGTTCATGCCGATTGCGAACCGGCTGGCCGGTTTGAATGCTCGAATGATTTGTTCAACCGCACGTTTCGTCTCGTCCGCTGGGCGCAGCAAAACAACATGGTCAGCGTGCTGACGGATTGCCCGCACCGCGAACGGCTCGGCTGGCTGGAGCAGGATCATTTGAACGGCCCGGCGCTGCGTTACGATTTCGATCTCGCGCAACTGTTCACCAAAACGCTGAACGACATCGCGGATTCGCAATTGGCGGACGGCCTCGTGCCGACCACCGCGCCCGAATACGCCGTGTTCCGCGACAAAAGCGATCCCGTTCATCCGCGAAATCATTTCGGCGATTCGCCCGCGTGGAGTTCCTCGTTCATTCTCGTTCCGTGGCAGCAATATCAATTCGACGGCGACCTGAACCTGTTCCGAAAACATTACGACGCGATGAAAGCTTATCTCGCGTATCTCGGAAGCCGCGCGACGAATAACATCGTGAATTATGGCCTCGGCGACTGGTATGACATCGGGCCGAAACATCCGGGTGTTTCGCAACTCACGCCCGTCGCGCTTCCCGCCACGGCGTTCTTTTTTCAGGACGCCAAAGTAATGGCGCGCGCCGCCGAACTTCTGGGAAAACCGGACGACGCGGAGCACTTTTCCCGGCTGGCCGAAAAGATCCGCCGCGCGTTCAACGAAAAATTTTTCGACGCGGCGCGGAAATGTTACGCGACCGATTCCCAATGCGCGAATGCGATTCCGCTGGTCTTTGGCCTTTGCGAATCCAGCAATCGCCCGGCGTTGGTCAATGCGATTGTGAAGGACGTTCGCGCGAAAGGAATCACCGCCGGCGATGTCGGCTATCGGTATCTGCTTCGCGCCCTGGCGGATGGCGGACGTTCGGATGTCATTTTTGAAATGAACAACCAGACCAACAAACCCGGATACGGAATGCAACTGGCCAAAGGAAAAACAAGCCTTACCGAAGCCTGGGACGGCGGCTCGTCGCAGGATCATCTGATGCTCGGCCAGATTCAGGAATGGTTTTATCACGATCTCGCCGGAATTCAGAACGCGCCGGAGAGCGCCGGATTCAAATGCATCGTCATCGCGCCGCATCCGGTCGGCGACCTGAAATGGGTCCGCGCCAGTTACGATTCCATTCGCGGAAAAATCGTCAGCAACTGGAAACGCGACGGAAGCAAATTCATGCTGAATATTTCGATTCCAGCAAACACGACGGCCACTGTTTTTGTTCCGGCGAAATCCGCAAAAGCCGTAACGAAAAATCATGAGGCAAAATTCCTCCGAATGGAAAACGGCTGCGCCGTCTTCGCGATTCCATCCGGAAGCTATCAATTTCGAACCGCTGATCCGCGCTGACTGCGGAATGCGAATTTTGTCAAAGCCACAAATAACGTGGCGCCCGCAGAGCCGAGATTACTCTCTTGAAAACCTCAAAACCGGTAGCCGGGATTCAATTTTGAGCGCCGGCGGCGCGATATATTTGTAGGAATTCGGGTGCAAAAACAAAGAAAGCTCCGTAGGAGCGATATATTCCGATGCCGCTCCTACGGAGCTAAATTTATTATTGAAATTTCTCTACAAAGATATCGCGCCTATGGCGCTGTCGGGGAAATACCTTCCTCAGGCAATCCGAAATCCAGTTGAACCGGAATCCCGACACGGAGGACGCAGAGAGCGCAAAGAAACGCGAAGAAAACTTTTGTAAACTTTTGAGTTCTCCGCGTCGCTGCGTTGAGATGTTTTGTTTCTCGGGCTGCGGTTTTCCTGGTTTTAGATCAGTAGGAATCTGCGCCGCTCAGCGATTCAGCTTGCCAAAGTAAAACGCCACTGAACCCGAGTATTCGCCGTTCGCAACATTCGGCTGGCCTTGCGGACCGGTTTTCGTCGCGTCTTTGAATTTGCTGCCGATCGGCGGAATCGCATCGAGAAATCCAAGGCCGCATTTCGGCATCGGCGCGAAGGCTTTGCCGACGAGATTCATCGGCGGAAATTCCGGCGTGAGCACCTGCACGAAAGGAACATCGCTGTGGTTCACGACGGTGATCCGGCCTTCGGTCGTGTCAAGTTGCAGCCAGCGCACGTTCGCGAAAATGCCTTTGAATTCGGGATAAATCCAATCGCGCCAGCCGGTGATGGTGTTGTTGTAATCGTTTTCCCAAACGCCGAGCGTGACGCCTTTAAGCCGGTTTTTCCAGACGCGAAACGGACCGTCGCCAAGCCAGCGTTTGTGTTTCACGAGATTTTCCGGATAGTCAAAAACGACTCCAAAGAACGCATTGCTGCCTTCCGCCGTGTAGGTGTAGTCGCATTGCAGCCAGCCATCGTCGCGCAACTGCCAGGAAACTTTTTTGAAAACCGAGTTTGTCGCCGCAACCCGCGGGCCGTTGCTCAGGGAAAATTTTTTGCCGTCGCGTTCCACGGAAATCAATTCGCCGTTTTCAATTTGCGCGACGATACCTTTGCCTTTCAATTCGATCGCGCCGCCATTTTTGCCGTCAAATTCCGCGCTCGCGATAACATGAACGTTGTCCGGCAAAATTTTTGGTTCGCGCAACGGCCAAACGTAAGTCCAAAGTTCGCGGCCATCTGGATCGCTGACTTTCAACGCCAGCGCGTCCGCATTTTTTTCAGATTCCGGCAAATCAATTTTGGCCGGACCGGTTTGTCCAGGCGGGATTTCTGGCGAGGCAATTTTCCCTTTCGCCAGAATTTTGAAATCTCCTTTTTGATTTGGCGCTGAAAATTTCCGCAATTGCCATTCAAATTTGCATTGGCTCGCGTCGGTGAAACTATAGTGGTTTTTTACAACCAAATAATTATGCCGTTCCAGCGGCGAGACCAACAAAACTTCAATCGGCGACCAGATTTCCTTGATCGCATAAAAACTTCCCTCGCGCTGGCGATACGGCCCGACGATTCCATCCGGCGCCTGATTTCCCGCCGTGTCCATTTCGCCGGTATCGGGACGCTTCACCCCTTCGTCCAAAAGCGCCCAGATAAATCCGCCGCCGAGATACCGGCTCGCGCTCATCAGCTTCCAGTAATCCTCCAGCGCCGCGCCCGCGCCGCCGTCGAACAGGCCATGTTGAAATTCCGTCGGCATGTAAATGTATTTCGCTGTGTCGTTCGTGTTCGCGAACACGCCGCCGCGCGAGTGGTAATACAGCGGCACGCCGTCGCACGCGATTTTCGCCTGATCGTAATCGAGATAATGCGCCGTGTTCACGCCGCTGAACGCCGCCCACGGATGCAGCACGCGCCGATGCTGCGGATCGAATTCGGGAAACAGATGATCGAAGTTCGTGTTGAATCCGCCTTCGTTGCCGTTGTCCCAAAATAAAATTGAAGGATGATTCACGTCGCGCGCGACCATTTCGCGAACGAGTTTCGGGCCGACCTCGTTGTCGTAAAAATGATGCCAGCCGCCAAGCTCGTCCAAAACGTAAAGTCCGAGTTCATCGCACAGATCGAGAAAATCCGCGTCCGGCGGATAATGCGACATGCGCACGGCGTTCATGTTCATGTCCTTCATCGTTTCGATGTCGAGCCGATGAACGGCTTCACTCAGGCAACGACCTGAATCCGGCCAGAACGAATGGCGGTCCGCGCCTTTCAAAACAATCCGTTTGCCGTTCAGGTAAAGTCCGTCGCCATCGCGAACTTCAAAAGTGCGAAAACCAAACCTCTGCGAAATCTCGTGAATCGTTGTGCCCTTTTGTTTCAGCCGGATTTTCACCTGATAAAGATTCGGCGTTTCAGCGTTCCAAAGTTTTGGCGAAGCAATTTTGGTTTTAAGATTGGCCATGTCAGGACGAGCGCCGCCCGCAATAATTCCGGCGTCAAACGGTTTCCCCACATTTTTTCCATCAAGCGTCTGAACCTGCCCTTCCACTTCGTTGGCGTTTGTCAGTCCGTTTAAAAAAACTTCTGCGGAAAAATTTCCGTCTGCTTTCGCATCAATCGCCACGCGCTCGATGAATTGCCGCGGCACGGCTTCGAGATAAACCGGACGATAGATTCCGCCAAACACCCAGTAATCCGCCAGGCGTTCGGCGCGGTTGACCGATTCGTTCGCCGAATGTTTGGCCACGGTCACTTCGAGCAGATTCGTGGCGTCGAATTTGAGCAGCTTCGTGATTTCATATTTGAAGCGATAAAATCCGCCCTGATGCATCGGCCCGACGCTTTCGCCGTTCAGCTTCGCGCTGGTGTCCGTCATCACGCCGTCGAAAACCAGAAACACACGCCGGCCTTTCCAATCGCCGGGCACGGTGAAGCTGCGGCGGTAAAGCCCCTTTTCGTCTAATGCGTTCGCCGGATCTTTGTGGTAATTGAGACTGCCGAAACCGTGCATTTCCCAATTCGACGGAACAACCAGATTCGTCCAGTAACCGGATTGATTTCCCGAAGTGCAGAAAAAATCCCAAGGCACGGCGTCATCTTTGCCATGGCCCGAAAGGAATTTGATTTCGGTTTGCTGCGCGTGACTCGCCAGCGGCGCGGCCGAAATCAAAAAAGTTAAAATCCAAAGAACGGGAAAACACCGAACATTGAACATCGAACATCGAATTCCAAACGAATTCCCGGCAACACCAACCGTTCGATGTTCAGCGTCTATTGTTCGATGCTCGATGTTGCCCCGGTTCAATTCTGATTTCTTCATTACGCCTTCAGATGTTCACGGAATTCAGTCGGAGTCATTCCCGTGTAATGTCGGAAAAAATGGCTGAAATAAAATTCGCTTGAAAAACTCAGTTGCACGGCGACGTCTTTGATCGAAAGCCGTTTGTCCGCCAGCAGCAGCCGCGCCTGATCCAGCCGCGCCTGTTGGATGTGCTCGTGAATCGTCCCCTGCCCCGTCTGTTGAAAAAGAGCGCGCAATCCCGAATAGCTCACTTTTCCGATGGTCGCGAGTTCCTTCGCTTTCCAGTCGCGAAGCGGATTGGCGGCGATGGCGTTCAGCACGCGCACAACCGGCGGCGGCAGTTCGGCCTGCGGCGAAACCAGCAGTTTGCGCGACATGAGAAGTTTTCCCAGCAGATGGGTAATGAGCAAATGAATCTGCCACTCCCAGCCGGTCGGACGCCGCCGCACCAGCCGCAACAACTCGCTTTGCGTCCGCTTGACCAGCCCGAAATCGCTCATCACGAATTCCGAATTTTCATCGCCGCGAATTTCCTCGTGCCAGAACTCCAGCCCCGGTCCGCCGAATCGAAAGCCCGCAATGGTCAGATGCCGGTTGGGCAGCGGAACGTAGGTGCGCGGGCGGCGCATGTCCACGAGCCAAACGGTTTTGCCGGGCCGCAACGCGAATCGTCCGGTTTCGTGTTCCAGAACGCCTTCGCCCGATTGCACCCAGAACAAATGCGCTCCGGGTTTTTCAAACGAACCATGATGATCCGGCTCAACCATCCGCCGCGAGCCGAGGGAAAACAAATGCCAGAGCAGCCGCCGCGCAATCGCCGAAGGTTCGACAAAGGTCAGGTTTTCCGAGCTGTTGGATGCGGTCGCCATTCGCTCATTGATTATCCGATTCGCACCCGGTCAGGCCAGAGATAACTGCCGGGCTTGATCGTCAGACGCATCGGACTTCCGCCATCCACCGCGAGCGTCGCAACGCCGGGCGCCAGTTCCTCCAGCACCTGCAACCGGCCCCAGCCCATCTCTTGCGCCAGTTCGGCGGCGGTCGTTCCGCCCTCCGCGTAAATCCGGCTCACTTCCACGCGACGCAAAACCGCGCCGGCCAGTTGCGCGAGATGCGAGGCGAGCCGCATTGAAACCGCGCGCTCACGCACCGTGCGCAATCCCACCGTCAATATGACGCGCGAATGATTTTCAAATGCGCCCACGATTTTTCGCCCGATGATTTCAGAAGCGGCGGCCGTGAATTCCGCGCCCCAGACCAGTTCGCGGGGAAGCGAAAAAACCGGCGTGCCGGAAGCGCGGGCGGAACTTAGAAACGCCCGCGCCGCCTTGCTCAACGTTCCGCACACAAACAGTTCGCGGGGAGCGCGCCCGCTCCGCGCATCGCGAATGACGCGCTCGCCATTCGCGACGCGGGCGCTGCAACCATTACTCCGACCCACAGCACGTTCAGATTGGCGCGCGGATGCGGTCTCCACTCGTCGCGACGCCGATTCTTCACAACCTTTCGCCCGGAGCAACGCCGTGAAAAATTCCGCGCCGCCCGCCAGCAGCATTCCAGTCAAATCCCGCGCGGTCCAACGGTCCAGGTCTGAAGCGTCCGCGACTTCCGCGACAACAATTCCTGTGTCCGGCAAATGACTCCGCCAGTCCGCCATTGAAATCGAAAACAGTTTCGGTTGCGTCAACAGTTTGACGACCACCGACGACTGGCGCGGATATTCCGGATCGCGCGCAAACTCGGTTTTGTTCAGCGGTTTGTCGTGAATGAAATAGCGTCCGTTTTTGATGACCCGTCCGCGGGAGGGATTGGCCGGCGCCAGCAGCGCGCGTTTCAGATGAAGCTGATTCATCACCGCCTCGATTTCCGGCGCGATCTGGCCCCGCAAAACGGAATCCACTTTTTTGAAAATCCACGCGGCCTTGCTTTGTTGAAACAATTTCGCCGCGGCAGCCGCCCGCCTGCCGGCCTCTCTCGGAGAACACGATCTTGATTCGGTGTTGATGCAGACAAGGTCGGCCTCCGCTCCGGGCCGGCCCGAAATCAGAATTTCGGCGCGCATTCCATGGCGCAAACCGACTCCGGCAATTTCCGCCGCGCCGGTGAGGTCGTCGGCAATGACTCCAATCATCGCGCCGCTCCTTCCCGTTTTCCCTTCGCGGACAGTTCCGCCGCGACGCGAATCGCGGCAAAAAGACTGCGCGGATCCGCCCGGCCCTGCCACGCAATATCAAATGCCGTTCCGTGATCCACCGAAGTCCGCACCATCGGCAGGCCCAGCGTGACATTCACGCCCGTGTCGAACGCAAGCATTTTGAACGGGATGTGTCCCTGGTCGTGATAAAGACAGACAATCGCGTCGAATTTTTTCCGTTGATTGGTCGTGAACGCGGCATCGGGCGGCAACGGTCCTTCAATCGAAATTTTTTTTCTTCGCGCGCGCGCCATTGCCGGTTTCACAAATTTTTCCTCTTCGCGATTTCCAAACAGGCCGTGTTCTCCCGCATGCGGATTCAAACCGCAAATCGCCAATTTCGGTTTTCGACGCAAAATGCGCCGCATCGCTTCGGCCGTCAATTCGATCACGTCGAGCACGCGCCGAACGGAAAGTCTTTTTGGAACGTCGGCGAAACCAATGTGGGTTGTGGCCATGCTCACCGTGATTTTATCCGAATAAAGCATCATGCAACTGCGCCGCGTTCGGGTCAGCTCGGTGAAAATTTCCGTGTGGCCGGGAAATTTCACGCCGGCCAGATGCAACGCCTCCTTGTGAATCGGCGCAGTGACCACGCCGTCAATTTTTTTCGCCAGCGCGGCCTGAATCGCGCATTCGATGTAAACGTAGCCGGCGCGGCCGCACGCGGCGGAAATTTTTCCGGGCCGGATTTTTTTTGCGTCAATCGCTCCGCAATTTACGATAAGTGGTTCCGCGACCTGTTCCGTAAGATTCCATTCCGTAAGCTCCATGCGTCGAATGGGTCTCATGCCTCCAATTGGAAAAACCTTTCCGGCAACTCGTTCCAAAATGTCCGCGTCTCCAAACAAAACCGGCGCGCAAATTTTCAGCACACCAGGATCGCGCAGCGCGCGCAGGCAGATTTCCGGACCAATCCCCGCCGGATCGCCCATTGTCAGTCCGAGAACTGGCCGCCCGTCTTTCATTTTCCGTTCAGCAGATGCAGCCGTTCCATTTCGCCGCGAAGTTTTTCCAGTTGCGATTCCGTCAGCGGTTTGAGCGGCGGAAAAACGTGCGGCGCGCAAAGTCCGCGAAGGTGCAGCGCGGCTTTTAAAACGGAAAGCGATTCGTTGAGCGTGCGGCCTTTCTGATAAAGCGCCGCGACCGCCGTCATCCGCGAAAAATGAGTTTTTGCTTCCGGCCAGTTGTCGCCGTTGGCCATGGCGCACAATTGCCCGCATGTTTCGGGAATCAAATTGCCGACGCTCGGAACAATTCCGTCCGCGCCGAGGCGCAAGCCGTGTTCCATCAGCGCGCCAATTCCGATGAAAATGGAAAAATGATTTCGGCCGCCAAACCGTTTCAGCAATTCCTCGTGGCGCGCCGGATTGTTTTCGGAATCCTTGATGCCTGCGACCTTCGGATGGCCGATCAGCTTTTCAATCACGCCCAGCGGAATCGAAACCTTCGTCATGACCGGCATGTTGTAAAGCAACAGCGGCCCGTCGAGTCCGTCCAGCAGCGCGGAATACCACGACAACATTTTATCCGGCGCGATTTCCCGCGGCGGACGCGAAACCACGGCGTCAACGCCCGCGCGAAAGTAATCGTTGCCCGCCGCAATTTCCCCGGGATGCGCGTCGCCGATGCCCGCGAAGACGCGGATTTTTCCTCCCGCGCGGTTCACCGTCTGCCTGACCAGCCGCAGCCGGTAATCGCGCGGAACCGCCTCGCCCTCGCCGGTCGTTCCCATGATGAAAATTCCGTTCACGCCGCCGGCCAGCAACGATTCCACCAACCGGTCCACGGACGGTTCATCCAGCCTGCCGTCGGCGGTGATCGGCGTGACCATCGGCACAATCACGCCGGTATGCTTTCCATTATTGCCTTGTGAATTCATTTTCAAAAAACCGCTTCGTAAATTTCAGCCGCGTCCGCTTCCGTGACCGGGCGCAAATTATTTTTCAACAGGCGCCGCACCTGAACCGCCGCGCTGGCCATGGATGGAATCGCGTCGCGCGAAATTTTCAGTTCGGAAAGTTTTTGCGGCACGCCGCAGTCACGGGACAATTTCGCCAGGCGCTCGATGCCGGTCCGCGCCGTGCCGTCAGCGCGCCCGTTTCGCTCCGCGCCGGCGGCGACGGCGATTTCGGCGTAGCGCTCCGGCGCCGCGCTCAGGTTGAATTTCAAAACTTCCGGCAGCAGAATCGCGTTGGAAACGCCGTGAGCGATTCGGAATTTTCCCCCGAGCGGATAAGCCAGCGCGTGAACGGCGGCGGTGTTGACCGGCCCGAGGCAAAGTCCGCCGTAAAAACTGCCGAGCGCCACGGCGGCGCGGGCTTCCAGATTTTTTCCATCGCGAACGGCGGCCAAAAGATTTTTGGAAATCAGGCCGACGCCGCGAAGGGCAAAATCGTCCGTGATGGGATGCGCGAATTTGTTCGCAAACGCCTCGATGCAATGCGTCAGCGCGTCGAGGCCGGTCGCGGCGGTCACGTCGGGTGGAACCGAAACCGTCAGCAGCGGATCAATGAACGCGGCGTCGGGAACCAGATGCGGGCTGATGACGCCTTTTTTCAGTTCGGCGGTTTCGTCCAGCAAAATGGCGTTGGGCGAAACTTCGCTGCCGGTCCCGGCCGTCGTCGGCAGGCACACCAAAAATAATTTCCGTTCGCGCAAAAGGTTGATGCCGAAAACGTCCGAAATTTTTTGCGGGCTTGGCGCGAGCGCGGCGATCAGTTTTGCCACGTCCAGAACGCTGCCGCCGCCAATGCCCAGAACGGAATCCATTTCCGCGCCGGAGATTTCGCGCAGCAGGGATTCAAAAAATTCCAGCGTCGGTTCCGGCGGGATCCATCGGGCCTCGACCATTTCGCAACCGGATTTTTTCAAGGCGTCAACGAGAAATCCGATTTGCGGCCGGACGGATTTGCCGGTGACGAGCAGAATTTTTTTCGCTCCGCGTGAAGCGAACCATTCGACGCAATCTTTCGCGCAGCCGTTTCCGAAAACGACGCGCGGCGGTTGGAGAAGTGTGATTGCGTTCATGCGGTGAGGGAAACCGTGGCTGCGGCCTGGGCTTCGCGGCGGCCCACCCACAGGCTCGCCGTCCAGCCGACAATGAACAAAATGGCGTGGTTGAAAATGCCGATGAGAAACGGATGCAGCGGATAATTCAGCGGACCGAGATCCAGCAACACGCCTTTGAGCGCGGGCAGTTTGACGGATGTGAACGTCGCCCATGCGGTGAAAATCACGCACGCGACAATTCCGATCATCGCGCCTTTCGCGTTCGCGGTTTTGGTCAGCGCGCCGAGGGCGAAAAGCCCCAGCATTCCCGCCGTGGCGATGGAAAACAGATCCACGGCAAACTGCATCGCCGAACCGATGCCGATCCAGAGTTGCGAAAACACAATCGCCATCACGCCGAGAATCGTCACCGCAATTCGTCCGACGCGCAGACGCCGGCGGTCGTCGGATTCCGGTCTGAACCGCGCGTAAAAATCGTCCACGATCACCGTCGCCAGACTGTTCAGATCGGAATCCAGACTGGACATCGCCGCCGCCAACAGCGCGGCGACAATCAGGCCGATCACGCCCGACGGCAATTGCGTCTTGATGAAATACGGAACGATGTTGTCTTTCACCTGCGCGACATCGGCCGGAAGATGCGCGCCGGTCAGTTGAAAAAACGCCCAGAGACACGCGCCCAGAAAAAAGAACATGCACCAGACCGGCAAACAGGCAATTGCGCCGAAAAACGCGCTCAATTTCGCCTGCCGATCATTTTTTGCGACAAGATATTTTTGGACGATGTGCTGGTCGAGCGCGTAGCGTTGCACGGCCCAGATGCCGCCGCCGACGAGGAAGAACCAGATGTTTTCCTGCGTCAGACTGAACGACCAGTTGCCCAATCCAAATTTTCCGCCCGCCCACGCCGTATGCAGCACCGCCGCCGCGCCGCCCGGCGGACGGAACAACGCGACGCCCACACAAATCAACGCGCCGCCGACCAAGAGAATTCCCTGCAACACGTCCGCATACACCACCGCCGCCAGACCGCCCGCGACCGTCATTACCAGCGTCACCAGTCCGATCACCAGAATCACCCACCAGACGCTGAATCCCGTCAGAAACGAAACCGGAATCGCCAGGAAATACAACGTCGCGCTCATGTCCACGACGCGGCTGACGATGAACGCCATCGCGCCGTACGCGCGCGCCGCGTAATTGAACCGTCGTTCCAGATAATCGTAAATGCTCATCCGGATCGTGCGCCGATAAAACACGACGACGAACCGCGCGATGAAAACCATCACCACCGGCAGCATGAAAAACGACGGCAGGTTCCACATGTTGCTGGCATACACATTTCCCGGATGACCGACGAAACTCGTGCTGCTGATCATCGTGCCGACAACAGCGAACACCACGACCCAGCCGGGAACGTTTTTGCCGGCGAGAAAATAATCCTGCGTCGTTTTCTGATTTCGCGAGAAGTAGATGCCGATGCCAAAAATCGTCGCCAGATAGACAACGACAATCGTTGAATCAATGAGGCTCATGCTCGTGATGCAAAGGCGATTCGCCGGCAAAATCGCCATTGCTGAACTCGTAATGATGCGCGAGCCGCCCGTCCTCGTTCCATTGATAAACCGGCCCGTCCGCCACCAACCCGAAAAATTGCCGATCCAAATCTCTCGCCCGCGGTTTTGTGTTCCAGGTGGATTCCAGCTTCCTGTTTCCATTCGGCCAGAATTGCGTCCACGTGGCGCGGTTGTTTTTCAAATCATGTTGCCAGCGCCAAATGACTTTTCCTTCGGGCGACCAGAACGTTTCCGCGCCGGTTTTGCGCCCGTTTTTGTAAACGACCTCGTGTTCCTTCGCGCCGCTTTCGTAAAAATCCGTTTCCCTGCCATCGAGCAAATAACGCCCGTTCGGACAAATCCGCGCGCTCCATTTCGAGCGCCATTTTCCATTCGGATATTTTTCCGAAAAGTTTTTGATCACGCCGCCGGAAGTTTCCGGCGCAATGTCGCCGGCGTCGGAAAAAATCCACGCCTCGTTCATTTCGTAGTGTAAACACGGCTGCGTTTCCGTCGTCAAAACGTGAATCACGCCGTTCGGCGCCTGGCGCGCGGTGACGTAGCCGAGCGTGCCGTTTGTGCCGCGCTCGTGATTGGGCAATTGCACGGGCAATGTTTTTATGCGCCACGAAGTTCCGTTGTTGGTCGAGATCGCGACGAACGCGCCGTTGCCATATTTCCAGCCCGGCGGCGGCACCCGGCCGATTTTGTTCAAATAAGCGTCGCTCACGAAAAATAAATTTCCATCCGCGAGGCGGATCATCGAAGGCCGCTGGCCGCTGCCCAGCGGCGGAAACGGCGAGGCGACGCTTTTGCTCCAGCTCGCGCCCCAGTTGGTCGAAGTGTTTTCGGGCGACCAGCCGTTGACCGCGGCATTTTTCCCGCCAATGGAAAGCAAATCGCCCTTGTCATCAAGCGGAACAATCACCGAATGGCGACCGCCGGTGCGTCCGGGCATTTGATGCCAATGAATTCCGTCATCCTCGCTGCGCCACAAAAAACTTTGCGCGCCGTGGCCGTCCATCGCCATGTAAATCGTCCCGGCCGGCGAGCGAAATGCGCTGGTGATGGGTTGCGCGGTGAAACTTTCCGCCGGCCTGTCCAGTTGCGGCAGCGAAAGCGTCCATGTTGCGCCGTTGTCGGTGGAAGTTGCCATGCGAAACGGAATCATGGAAGAAATGTCGCGTCCGCCGCCAAAAAAACGGATTGTGTTTCCGTCGCACCAAAGCAGGCCGGACTGGTCATTGTAGTTTTTCGTTTTGAAAAAAAGCTCCGGCACGTCCCATTCTTCCGAGCCGTAACGCAATCGCGCCTGAACAAAGGAAGTTGAAATGTCCGCCTCGGCTTTGCCCGGCGGCGTGCTGAAATAAATCGCGAGGCAATCGCCGTTCGGCAAAATTTCAAAACCCGGCGAATGATTGTGCGTGAACACCATCGGATCAATTCCCGTCAACGCGGCAAACGTGTTCGTTTTATTCTCCGGCGGAATCGGCATCGCGAAACGCACCGTGAAATAGGGAATTTTCGGATCGGGACCAAACCGCGCCGGAGCGGAATCCTGCTTCACGGCGGATTGCGCAAACGGCGTCGCATTCCGCGCCTCAAGAACAAGTTGAATCCCATTCGTGCCGTCGGAAGTTTTCCCGTTCGGGCCGATCGCAAAATCCGCGGCTGAAATGGAAATAAAATCCGTCTTCGCCGAAGCGGAAAAGCAGAGCGCGGCCAGCGCGGCAAAAGCCGCGCCGCGAATCAAAGGCAATTTTTTAACCAGGCACATTTTTTATGGCAGGATTCTATTCCATTACTTTAGGGAGAACCGGCGCAAACCGTCATCTAAAAACCGCCAAATAATTTGATGAAAATGACAATCGGCGCGGCGCAGCCGGAAATTTCTTGCATCCCTCTGCGGCAAACCGATTCTGGTTTTGCCCAATTTCCGGTTCGGACAAAAGTTATGAAAAATTTCAAAGAGAAATCCCCGTGCCTCGGCGTCATCTACGGCAACCGCGATTTTTTTCCCGACGCGCTCGTGACGGAAGCGCGCGCGGACATCGCCAAAGTTTTTGAAAAATTCGGCATCAAGGCGATTCAACTCGGCGAAAAAGATTCCAAACTCGGCGGCGTCGAAACTCACGCCGATGCCCGCAAATGCGCCGAGCTTTTCCGCAAACACGCGAATGAAATGGACGGCGTGCTCGTCTGCCTGCCGAATTTTGGCGACGAAAAAGGCGTGGCCGACACATTGAAAATGGCGAAGCTCAACGTGCCGGTTTTGGTTCAAGGTTATCCCGACGATTTGAAGCAATTGTCGCCCGCGCGCCGTCGCGACGCTTACTGCGGAAAAATTTCCGTCTGCAACAATCTCGTCCAGGCCGGAATCAAATTCACACTCACGAGCAAACACGTTTTGTTTCCTGATTCAGAAAGTTTCGCGCGCGATTTGCAAAATTTTCTCGGCGTTTGTCGCGTGGCGAACGGTTTGCGCGGCGTTCGGCTCGGCGCGGTTGGCGCGCGACCCGGCGCATTCAACACCGTTCGTTATTCCGAAAAACTTCTCGAACGCCACGGCATCAGTGTGACGACCGTTGATCTTTCCGAATTTTTGGCGAAAGCGGAAAAATTGGATGCGAAAGCCGCCGCCGTTAAAAATAAATTGTCCGAAATCAAATCCTACGCGCCCTCGCCCGGCGTGCCGCCGGAGAAAATTTTGCAGATGGCCAAACTCGGCGTGATTCTCGGCGAATGGATGGACGCCAACGCGATTGACGCGACGGCGATCCAATGCTGGACGAGCGTGCAGCAGAATTTCGGCTGCAACGTCTGCACGTTGATGAGCATGATGAGCGAAAAATTTCTGCCGAGCGCGTGCGAAGTGGACGTGACCGGCGTGCTCACGATGTATGCGATGCAACTCGCCGGCGGCACGCCCGCCGCGCTGGTGGACTGGAACAACAATTACGCGGATGACGACGACAAATGCGTGCTGTTCCATTGCGGCAATTGGGCGAAATCATTTTTGCCCGACATCAAAATCGCCAACGCGCCGATTCTCGGCAGCATTCTCGGCGTGGAAAATACTTATGGCGCGCTCGAAGGCCGCACGCCGGCCGGGCCGCTGACGTTTGGCCGCATCACCACCGCCGATGCCGATGGCAAAATCCGCACTTACGTCGGCGAAGGCGAATTGACAAATGACAAACTCAACACGTTCGGCAATCGCGCCGTCGCAAAAATTCCGCAACTGCAAAAGCTCATGCAGCACGTTTGCAAAAACGGCTTTGAACATCACGTCGTGATGACGCAATCGCACTCGGCTGAAATTCTGGCGGAGGCGTTTGGAAATTATTTTGGGTGGGAAGTGCATCGGCACGATTGACAGATTTTTGAAAATGGAAAATGCCGAAAATGCTTATTGGGCATTGTGCGCAGAGATTCGGAAGGACGAAGCTCGCGCGGCGCTGCCGTTGGAACGAAGAATTTTATCGCTCGGAGATTTTATAGACAATTGCCTGACGAATGGTTTTAGCGCCTTCGATTGCAATGGTCGCTGGTCAATCGTGCCCGCCGCCGAATTGATGGATGAGATTGATGAGCCGGTGTTCGCGAAAGAATTGCGGGCGTGCATCGCCATTTGCCGGGAGTATGGCAAAAAGGTCGGGCGCGATCCGTTTGATTACACGGTCGAATACGTTTCGCTCGATGAAGAAACTGAAAATAAAATTTCTGCGCGCGAATTTGATTTCACGGATTACGCTGATCCTGAAATCACAGAACGGCTTTGTCGCAAGACGATAGATTATTTCCACAAGCATCATGAATGATTTCAAATGACCGACCGCGAACTCCAACTCAAAGCGATTCACCTGCGTCGAAAAACGCGCGAACGTTTTCATGCCCCGGCTTCTTCTCACATTTTACGGCGATGATTTCACCGGCTCGACGGACGCGCTGGAGCAACTGTCGCTTGCCGGCATCCACGCCGCGCTGTTCATCCGGCCGCCGACGCCGGCGCGAATCAAAGATTTTCCAGGTTTGCAGGCGATTGGCGTTGCCGGAAAAACCCGTTCGCTTCCGCCCGACGCGATGGAACGCGAACTCAAACCGGCATTGCTCGCGTTGAAAAAACTGGGCGCGCGGCATGTTCACTACAAGGTTTGCTCCACATTCGATTCCTCGCCCGGAATCGGCAGCATCGGTCGCGTGCTGGATGTGGCGTCGAAAATTTTTTCCTCACCGTTTGTTCCCCTGCTCGCCGCCGCGCCCGCGCTCGGACGCTACACGATTTTTGGAAATCACTTCGCGCGCTTTGGAATCGGCAGCGATGGCGAAATCCACCGGCTCGACCGGCACCCGTCCATCAGCCTGCATCCGATCACGCCGATGTTGGAAGCGGACCTGCGCCGGCATCTGGCGAAACAGACGAAGAAAAAAATCGCGCTGTTCGATATTTTGAAAGTGCAATTGCCGGTGGTAAAAGCCCGGCGCGCATTGGGGCAATTGCTCGCGGAAAAACCGGATGCGGTCTTGTTCGACGCGCTAACGGCGGAACATATCGCGACCATTGGCGCATTGTTGGATCGGTGCGCGGATGAAAAATCGCCGTTGTTTTCAATCGGCTCGTCCGGAATCGAAATGGCCCTGGCGGCCGCCTGGAAAAAAAAGCGGCTCCCGGCAAAAAGGGTTTTGACGGCAAAACAAATTCTAGTCGGTTCGGGCAGTTGTTCTCCGGTTACGAGAAGCCAGGTGAATTGGGCATTGAAACAGGGTTTCGCCGAAATTGCACTCAAGCCGTCAAAGCTGGCGAATCCGGCAACGTCGGCAGAAGAAATTCACCGCGCCGCCGCCGCCGCGGCAAATTCTTTGCAAAGCGGACGCAGCGTGATTGTTCACTCCGCCAAAAACGCCCCGGACAAACAGATTTCCGGAAAGTTCAAAGGGCGCGCGGCGGAAATGATCGGGTCGGCGCTGGGCCATGTGCTGCTGAAAGCCGTCCGGCAAAGTTCCGTTCATCGCATTTGCATCGCGGGCGGCGACACTTCCAGTTACGCCGCGCGCGCCATGGGCATCGAGGCGCTCGAAATGATTGCGCCGCTCACGCCAGGCGCGCCATTGTGCCGGGCGAAGGCATCCGGCCCGGCGCTGGACGGACTCGAATTGGTTTTCAAAGGCGGCCAGGTCGGCCCGGAAAATTATTTTGAGATTGTTAAAAATGGAAACGCTTGAACAAGGGGAAACGGAGTTGAAGCTTCAGTGCTCCGTTTGCTCCTGTTGATTATATGAAAAACAAAAAACTCGGACTGATTCACACTTCGGCAACGCTCGTGCCGGTCTTCGCGCAGCTCTGCAAGGAAAAATTGCCCGGCGTGGAAATCTTCAACATCGCCGACGACTCGCTCGTGAAAGGCATTCGCGAGGCCGGCAGCCTGACGGCGCAAATCGCGCGGCGCGTAACCGGTTACCTCGAATCCGCCGAACTGGCGGGCGCGGATCACATCCTGGTGACGTGCTCTTCCATTGGACCGGCCGTGGAAGCGGGCGCGAAATTGATCGGCGTGCCGGTTCTGCGCGTGGATCAACCCATGGCCGATCAGGCGGTGCAAACCGGAAAACGAATCGGCGTGGTCGCCACGTTGACAACCACGCTGGAACCCACGGCGGACCTGATTCAACGCCGCGCCGCGCGGGCCGGAAAAGAAATCGAACT
This sequence comes from Verrucomicrobiia bacterium, assembly GCA_035701135.1. GTDB lineage: Bacteria > Verrucomicrobiota > Verrucomicrobiia > Limisphaerales > DASXHY01 > DASXHY01. The sequence goes on along the minus strand of DASSNZ010000048.1, from coordinate 3,173 downwards.
GACCTCGCGTCTGGCCGAAGGCGCGTTTGAGGCTTTGATGGGCGGCGATCCGGCAAAGCACGATGCGCTCGTCGCAAACGCATTGCGGGAATTGTCGCGCCAGGTGGATGTGATCGTTCTCGCGCAGGCTTCGATGGCGCGCGTCGTGGAAACGTTGAAACCGGAGGAAAAACGCGTCCCGATTCTGGCCAGCCCGGGCATTGCCGTGGATTATTTGGCCAGGGTGATTTGAATTCAAACAATGGACCCAATCCGAAATCCGAAACTCCGAAAGCAATCCGAAAACCGAACGTCGAGTCGCGCAGACATCGGTGATTCGGATTTCAATCTTCGGATTTGTCTCGGATTTCAGCCTTCGGTTTTCGAGCTGTTTTTCGCATGAATTTTTCCTGGCAATTGGCAGCAGTCCTCGCGTCTGTGGCTTTCGCGATTGCCTTGCGCTTTGTTCGCAAATTTCGCGGCTATCAGTTCACGGCGTGGATCATCGCCGCAGTGGTGGCGGCCATGATTTATCCGGACCGGTTTCTGCACGTCGGCGGATTCGATCTTCGCAACAAATGGCTCATTCTCGGAATTGTGCAATTGGTGATGTTCGGGATGGGCACGCAGATGAGCCTGAAGGATTTTGCGGGCGTGGCCAAATCGCCGCGCGGTGTGTTGATCGGCATTGTCTGTCATTTTTCCGTCATGCCGCTCGTCGGATTGGCGCTGACGAAAATTTTTCATTTTCAACCGGAGATTGCGGCGGGAATTATTTTGATCGGTTCGTGTTCCAGCGGATTGGCTTCCAACGTCATGGCGTATATCGCCAACTCGAACCTCGCGCTTTCCGTCACGGTGACGGCGGTCACGACCATGATTGCGCCGATCATGACGCCGCTGTGGATGAAGCTGCTCGCCGGCACTCTGGTTGAGGTAAAGTTTTTCAACATGATGATGGAAATCGTGAAGATCGTTCTCGTTCCGATCGGCGCCGCGTTGCTGCACGATTATCTGAAAAATGCTTCTCCGCGCGGCCGCCGCGTAGTCCTCGGAATCGCCGCGGCGGGCGTGGCGTGGCTTTGCCTTCTGATTTTCGGCGGATGGACGGCGTTGAAAAATCATCTTCCGGGCGGCGGGCTGGATGCCGTCGTGACGGGTGGATTTCTGCTCAGCGCGTTTGTCATCGGCGCGGCGTATCACCAGATTGCGCGCCGGCTTCCGCGTCTCGACCGGTTCATGCCGGTTTTTTCCATGTTCGGGATCGTTTATTTCACGCTCGTGACAACCGCCGCCGGGCGCGATCATTTGCTGAAAATCGGACTGCTGCTGTTTTTCGCCGCCGCGTTGCACAATTCCGCCGGCTATTGCTTTGGTTATTGGCTGAGCCGGGCAGCCGGTCTCGACAAAAATTCCGCGCGTTCGGTCGCGTTTGAAGTTGGACTGCAAAATGGCGGAATGGCCTCCGGAATCGCCGGCGCAATGGGCAAACTCGGCACGATTGGTCTGGCCTCGGCGATTTTCAGTCCATGGATGAATGTGAGCGGTTCGGTGCTGGCAAACTACTGGCGGAAACGGCCGGTCGAAGCAGTTCCCGATTCCGACATTCAGGTTCCGGAAAAACTTGAAGCGCCGAAACTTTGACCGCCGTTCCGAACGCGACCGCGCGCGTCAATCCGTTCGCGTGCCCATTTTGTCGGCGGCGACGGCGGCGAGAATTACGAAACCTTTAATGACTTGTTGCCAGAACGGAGAAACGTCGAGCAGGAAAAGTCCGTTGTTCAGAACACCAATGATGAGGCAGCCGAGAACCGTTCCAAAAATGGAGCCGCGTCCCCCGTTCAAAGAAGTGCCGCCAATCACGACCGCGGCGATGGAATCCAGTTCATAGCCAAGACCCGCTTTTGGATCGGCGGCATCGAGACGCGCGGTGATAATCAAACCGCCGACCGCCGCCAGGCCGCCGGCCAGGACATAAACCCAGATTTTAATCCGATTCACGTTGAGGCCGGAAAAAGCCGCCGCCTTCTCGCTGCCTCCGACCGCGTAGATGTAACGGCCAAGCGTCATGCGCCGGGACACAACGTGAAAAACCACGACCAGCGCCATCGAAATCCAGACCGCCATCGGGACGCTCAGCCAGAATCCCGCTCCGATAAAACCGAATTGCGGTCCGAGCCCGGTGATCGGAAATCCGCCGGTCCAGAGCATCGTGAGTCCGCGCGCAATGCTGAACATTCCCAGCGTGGCAATGAACGGCGGCAATCGAAAACGCGTGACGGCGATTCCATTGAAAAGCCCCAGCGCCAGTCCGGCGGCAATTCCGGCAATCACCGCGCCGAACGTGGTGAATTGCAGCGCGACGCCTAACATTTTCAGCGACAGGCCATTTTTTAAAAATCCGGCCGCGAACGCTCCGGCGAAAGCCAGCACCGCGCCGACCGACAAATCAATTCCGCCCGTGAGAATCACCAGTGTCATTCCGATGGACAGACAGAGATTGACCGAGATTTGCAGCAGAATATTCCGTTGATTGGCGAACGTGAGAAACCGGTCGGAGAGCAGGCTCAACGCGACAACCATCACAACAAGCGCGATGAGGGGTTGCAGTTTTTTGAATGCGAATGACATTTTATTTCTTTACAGGAGGAAACGAAGAGAACAGAGAAGAGACTGACAGGTCAGAAATCGCTTTGTTTTCATTTCTCTGTTTACTCCGTTGTCTCCTGTTGATTTTTTAAGCTTTGCTTGCTCCCGGCAGAATCAGGCGGTGAATGCCGTTGACAAATTTGATTTCGTGAAAATTGATGAACAACCCGATGGGAATGTTTTCGATTGCCGCTCCGATGATTTTTTCGGTAAGTGAACTGGATTTTGAAAAAAGCGGGTGCATAATTTGAGATTAAACAGGACAGAGAGTTATTTTTCTTTCTGTTCTCTCAGTTTCCTCCTGTTAAAAATTCGACGACAATCGGCGCCACATGCAGCGGATGCAAATCCGTGGATTCATCATCCACTTCCGCGCAGCCGGCAAAACGAACGCTCATTCCCGCTTTTGCATCGCGGAGTTTGGGAAGCACCCGCGTTTCGACAAGGTGATTCAGCGCCGATGAAATCGCGTTGAAATCCTGCGAGTTCGGGTAATCGCTCGGATTCAACAGCCCCGTGCCGTCGCGAACCGCATTGCCAAAAAC
>DASSNZ010000047.1:0-11429 GCA_035701135.1 Verrucomicrobiia bacterium | reverse complement strand
GTTGCCGGAAGTCGCTGATGTAGAAATTTTTGTTTGCGGGATTCAACGGCGGTCGCTGGTTTCGGTGGACAAGGATTTTTCCTGGATGAAAGATCCGCGTCAGTTGATTTTTGAATCGCTGCACGAGATGGCGAAACGCGTTGATGACCACCATTACTTCATCAACATCGAGGATGATATTTTGCTTCCCCGCGAAACGTTCCGAAACGTATTGGAATTTGATCGGGAAACTCTGATTAACGAATGCCTGCATCCCAATCGAATTGAAGTATTCAATGGAAAGAAGCTTCCGAACGATCCCGTGAGGCGGCGTCGCATCTGGACGTGCCAGGAGAAATGCTGGCAAGGCAAACTGCTTCGTGTTGCCGCAAATCCGCATTCCGGAATATTGATGCTTTCCAGGGAAAAATTGCGCTACTGCCTTCAAAATATTGATTTAAATTTTCGAGGCCGGGTTATCGGGGGCGAAATGGAATCCGCCTTCGCGCATTTTCACAAACCCTTTTCCTTATATCGTCCCTACAAGAACCTGGATTTCCATGTAGTTATCCATCAGGACCGCCATCACCCGCACTGGACCATGTTCGGCAGAGCGAAAACGCTGCTGAGGCGCGGCGGAATCAAGGACATGCTCCAATGCTGGGTTTCAGATAATCTGGTATAGCAAACGACCGACGAAACCAGGAAGGAGTCGGAGAATGGGAAATGAAAATGATTTCATAGCTGGTCTTGGAAGCACTATTACTCAATAGGGCGCGCCACACCGTTCACGCCACGAACCGCGAATCCGAACGCATTTCTTAAATATCCATTGCCTCGATTCCACGAGGCGGCGCGAAAGGGGGGGAGCCTGTCCCGGCAATCCAGTATCCAATTAAACTGCTATAAGGAAAAGTAGATGATTAAAGAAAAGTGCTGGGAAAATGAGCCATTCGGTTTCTCGCCACCGGCTTCCTTCACTTCTTTGCGATGCATGTGTCGGACATATAATACCTATATATTAACCGTCAGCTTTTTGTTTTCGAGATTGCAACGGAAAACAAGCTGAATACCTTCCGCATCGGCATCGTGTCCAAATAATGAAATGCCAATATCAAACATTGGCGGTATGACAACGGTAACCTCTTCCGGATTCACATCGTCTCCGTGGAGAATCAAACTTTGAAAGTCCTCGGGCGAGCAAGCCACCCGATCTGCCAGACACAGCGGCACATAGGGTAATAATTCTGGATAACCTGCGTACGGCCAACTATCCGAAGACTTGCGAGGTTCCATCTCCAAAAGATGACACTCAGAGGATAAATCTGGAAGATCAATCGATCCACTCTTCGAAGACAAGCTATCTTCAATCTTTGAAAAAACCGACTCTGATGGGGGTAATATCTCATATTTCATACGACATGCTCCGTAACGCAAGCCGTAAAATAGTGGCAAATCTGAAATCCCCTTTTTTTCAATCCCAGGCACAGTTTTCCAAGATAGACTCATCACATGATGTATCGAATGCGTGTCATATGTTATTCCGGTGAATTTAAATGTGGAATGTGGTGGGCCGCCGAAATATGAGTTGGAGAATTTGGCAGCCCGCTTATAGAAACAAGCTTGTCCACCATAATAGGCTGCTGGGTATTGTAGCTCTTCAGGTAACATACATCATCTGCCTGGCATCTCAGTGCAGTCACAGCCACTGTGACTGGTATGGGCAGCAAAACTAAACTTTATCCTGCTGTGCTTTGATGCTCGTAACAAACCATAACTATCTGTGCCTCATTGTTCGTGCTGGTGAATGAAAATACCCGGACGATGCCATCGGTGCCACCCCAAGTATAGCCAAAGGAAAAATCCTGGACGTTGTTGCTGGTGCCCGTGATGCCTCTCTCGCGTATCTCTGCGCCGGCGCTGGTCATGATGTGCTCGATCTCACGACGATATGCTGCCAACAACTGCTCGATTTTGCCTGACGAAAGAGTCGTATAAAATCGGCGCTCGGTCTCGAAATAGCGAGAACCAAACTCTTCACCGGAACTCCCCGGCGCCAGCTTGATGCCCTGAGCGTGGCCAGCCATTAACATTGGGGTGTCACTGTTCAGTGACGCCGGAATGCCAGAGCTGGAGAAACGGCTACAACTGGTGACGCCAAGCAGCGAAACCGAAAAGGCGATGATAATTGGCGTGCGCATGGTGAGCCTACGACCCAAGCTCAGCGACGAGACCCACGGGACGCGTGGATTGCAACCGCGACGCGAGGGCTCTCCGGGTCTGCCCATCCTGCCAGCGATAAAGCCAACCAGACAGAATGCAATCTCCGCTGGCACGGTCAGCGCCAATGCAAGTAGCGGCGTGTTGAGTTTCCAGATGCGGCGCATAGCAGGCTAACATTGTATTAAGCGATCCAATTTTTGTCACGGTAGAACACTAAAGTATAAATTTCCATCTTGCCTTTGTGAGCGGTAGCTTTCTTGTTCACAATTCTTGTGTAATGCGGATATTCCATCAGGTTTTGCGCCGATGGATTTTGTGCATCGCGGCCTGGTCCACGGGTTTGATAAGCATTTCATCAACGTTCACGTGCGGCGGGCGGCTGGCGATCCAGACCATGGTTTCCGCGATGTCGTCGGCGGTGAGTGGATTGGCTCCTTCGTAAACTTTTTTTGCGGCCGCAACGTCGCCTTTGAATCGGACGAGGGAAAATTCAGTTTCGGACATGCCGGGATCCAGCGTGCTGACGCGAATGCCGGTCCCGTTCAATTCCAATCGCAGCGCGCGCGTGATTTGCAGTTCGCCGGCTTTGGACGCGCAATAAACCGCGCCGCCTTCGTAAACCGTGTGGCCGGCTGTCGAGCCGATGTTCAGAATCGTCGCGCCCGCGTCATGCGGCATCAGCGGGAGAATCGCGCGCGTCATTCGCAGCACGCCGAGAACGTTGGTCTGGAGCATGGTTTCCCAATCCGCGTCTTTTCCATTCGCGACGGTGTCTTTGCCTTGCGCGCCACCGGCGTTGTTGATGAGCACGTCCACGCGATCGGTTTTTGCGCGCGTCCATTCGAGAAATTCCGCGACGCTCTCGGAGCGGGTGACATCCAGCGAATGAAATTCCGCCGAGGCCGCGCCGTTTTCGAGCGCGAGCCGCGCCGTTTCGCGCAAGCGTTCCACGCGTCGCGCGCCGAGCAGCAGTTTTGCGCCTTCAGCCGCAAACGCTTTCGCGGCTGCCGCGCCAAAGCCGCTTGATGCGCCGGTGATGATAACCCACTTGTTTTTCAGTTCGAATTTCATTGGAATTGAATTTTCCCACGCGAAAGAACGAAAAGGCAATTTTCTTTTTGCGCGGAGAAATGATAAAAAAACACGAGCGGACGGGAACAACAGTACAGGAATTTTTCCCGCCGTTTTCCGAGTTTCTTGACGTTTTTTTAATGGGCCAAATTTCACAAGGAAATCCAAAACCGAGATCCAAAAACCGAAATCCGAATGCCGAAATCCGAAGGGGAAGTTAACGCGCGGGATGAAATGCTTTTGAAATGCTCTGAATGAACGCGATGTCGAACGATTCCGGCGACCGGCGGTTCAGGCTTTGGAATTTGGTTTTCTCGAATTTGCATTTCGGCGTTCGGATCTTGGCGCGCTGTTTTATCAAAACCTCATCATCTACAAGAACATCGCGGAAGCTTTTCCATTTCGCGAATTTGTGGCTGTTCATTCGCGCGTTTCCTTGCTTCGTTATCAATAAGCGCGCTTCACGAAAAAGATGAGTGCTTGTGAAACATCAGGAACGAACCTTGCGATTTAAAACCGGGAGTGCTAGTTTCCTCCGCCTGTTTTCGGGACCCACGAACGAAAGAACTATGAAAAAAGCGTCTGTATTTTTATTGGCCGCCAGCCTGGCAACATCAATTGCCTGCGCCGCGGATATCACTGGCACGGTTAAAATTGAAGGCACGCCGCCCGCGGAAAAACCTTACACGCCGCTCATGAACGATCCGATTTGCGGCAAATTGCACAAGAGCGTTCCGATGACGGAATTTTACGTCGTCGGTCCGGACAAAGGATTGGCCGATGTAATTGTGATGCTGAAAAACGTCACCGGAAAATCCACGGGCGCTTCCGCTCCGGCGGTTGAGCTGGACCAGAAAGGCTGTTTGTACACGCCGCAGATCGTTGCGATTCAGACCGGCCAAAAACTGGTGGTCAAAAATTCGGACCCGACGCTTCACAACGTCCATGCCAATCCGACGGTTTCCGCCAATGCTTCGGCGAACCAGGGAAAATTGAACCAGGCGCAGATGCAGGGCGCGCCGGACATTGTGATGACATTTCCCGCGCCGGAAAATTTCATGAAATTCCAATGCGACGTGCATCCATGGATGTTTGCGTGGGTGACGGTGGTGGACAGCCCTTATTACGCGGTGACCGGCAAGGATGGAAAATTCAAAATCAGCAATGTTCCGCCGGGAAAATACACCATTACCGCTTTGCACCGCAAACTTTCGCCTGAAGGCGAAGATCAGCAGATTGAAGTCAAAGAAGGCCAGCCCACGACGGTGAATTTCACGCTGAAAGTGAAATAAATTTTTGCGAATTCAGGGCCGCCGCGCGTGGAACTCGCGGCGGCTCATTTTATTTTCGACGTGACAACTCAAACCTCCCGCGTTTCCCACAATCCGTGGCTGCATCGTTTTGCCGTCCTGACGGCGGCTGCCACGCTGATTCTGGTCTGCATTGGCGGTCTTGTCACAAGTCATGGCGTCGGAATGTCCGTGCCGGATTGGCCGACGAGTTACGGCTACAATATGTTCGCGCTGCCGATTCGATTCTGGACGGGCGGAATTTTTTACGAACACACGCATCGGCTTTGGGCGACGTTTGTCGGCGTGCTGGTCGTCGCGTTGACGCGCTGGCTGGGCGGGCGGCAATCGCGGTTTTCCCTGGCGATTATCGGACTGGCCGAAGTGCTGGCGGGTTTTGGGATTTTTCTTCTGTGGCCGAAGTTGAAACCGACCGGCCATTTTCTGACGGGAATTGGCGGCGTGGTATTGCTTGCGGCATTGGTCTGGGTGCGCAACGAACGCGCGGAACGTCCGCTGCCAGCGCTGGGCTGGACGGCATTCTGGCTCGTTCAATTTCAGGGATTGCTCGGCGGCTTGCGCGTCGTGTTGCTTGAGGATCAGATTGGAATTTTCCACGGCGCGCTGGCGCAGATTTTTTTCGTTCTACTTTGCGTCATCGCGCTTTTCACGAGTCGCAAATGGAAAAATGCGCGGCCATTCGCGGTTTCCAAAGCGTTGCGCGTCGGGGCCGTTGTTGGAACTGCCCTGATTTTTCTGCAATTGATTTTAGGCGCGACGATGCGGCATCAGCACGCGGGACTGGCCGTTTCCGATTTTCCGCTCGCGCACGGAAAACTCTGGCCGGACACCGATCCGGCATCCATTCAGCGTTACAACGAGGAGCGCATCGAGATTTCCAGCGTGAAACCGATCACGGCGTTTCAGGTGCAATTGCACATGGCCCATCGCGTCACGGCGTTGGTGATTCTGATCGTTGTCGGATTTTGCGCGGGCACGGCGTTTCGGAAATTCCGCTGGCGCAGCGCGCCGGGAAAAGGGTCGGCTTTGTGGCTTGCGTTGATTTTGACGCAGGTGGCGCTGGGCGCGGCGACGGTTCTCACGCACAAGGCGGCGGACGTGGCGACGGCGCATGTTCTGGTCGGAGCGGTTTCTCTGGCCACGGGATTTATTTTGTGTTTATTCTGTTTTCGAAATTTCGGCTTCACGGAATCCACTCCGGTTTTGTCCGCGAACATTGACGGAAAAAAATCTGGAAAACTCATGTCGGCGGGTTCCGGCGCGGCACACTCATGAAAGCAACAGCACCATCTTTGAACGAAGCGATGACAGTGGAGAAAAGCTGGCTCGCGGTTTATGCGGATTTAATCAAGGCACGGCTTACGTTTCTGGTTTTGTTGACCACGCTGGTCGGATTCTATATCGGCTATCGCGGCCCGGTGGATTATCTGCTGATGCTGCACACCGTTCTCGGCACGGGCCTGGTGGCGGGCGGCGCGGCGGCGTTGAATCAATTGATCGAACGCGAATACGACGCGAAAATGCGGCGCACGCGAAATCGTCCGTTGCCTTCCGGACGACTGCAACCCGCGACGGTTTTGATTTTCGGCAGCCTGTGCGGTTGCGTGGGACTGATTTATCTCGCGCTGGCGGTGAATCCGCTGACCAGCGCGCTCGGCGCGGCATCCTTCATCAGCTACGTTTTCATTTACACGCCGTTGAAACGCGTGACGTGGCTGAACACGGTTGTCGGCGCGATTCCCGGCGCGTTGCCGCCGCTGATGGGCTGGACGGCGGCGACGGGAACGTTGAGCGGAGAAGGCTGGGCGTTGTTCGCGATTCTGGCCTTCTGGCAGATGCCGCATTTTTTTGCGATTGCGTGGTTGTATCGGGAGGATTACGCGAACGCGGGTTTCGTGATGCTTCCGGCGATTGATCCGGACGGGCATCGGACCGCGCGTCAATCGGTGAGTCACACACTGGGATTGCTTCCGGTGAGTTTGTGTCCGTTTTTGTTCAAAATGGCCGGGCCGATTTATCTGGCGGGCGCGCTGGTTCTCGGAGCGGCATTTTTGTGGTTTGCGATACAATTTGCGCGGCAGTTGACGCTGGCGCGGGCGCGGCAAATGTTCTTCTTTTCCATTCTTTATCTGCCGTTGCTGTTAGTCGTAATGGTTTTAGATAAAATAAAATGAAGTAATAAAATCGCATTGTCTGAATCTTCCGTTGACATGGAAGAACGAGTTAAGTTCACTAACTCCGCCAAAATTCCGGCAATGCAACCTAACAACCGGCATTCAGGCAAACCGAATCTGAAATAAGAACATGCAGGCGACACACGCAGTTTCGCACTCGGGAACTCACGAGGCCCATCACGAACAGGGCGGGTTCTGGCGCACATACATTTTTTCGACCGACCACAAAATCATCGGAATTCAATACGGCATCACATCGCTTTGTTTTCTGCTGTTTGGATTCTGCCTGATGCTGATGATGCGCTGGCAGATCGCGCATCCGGGCCAGCCGGTCCCACTGGTCGGTCCGTTGCTGGAACATGTTCTCGGGGCGAGCAAGGGAATTATTTCCGCCGATTTGTACAACATGTTCGGCGCGATGCACGGAACGATCATGATCTTCCTCGGTGTTGTGCCTCTGGCGTTCGCCGCGTTTGGAAATTATGTCGTTCCCCTGATGATCGGCGCGCCGGACATGGCGTTTCCGCGCGTCAACATGGCAAGCTACCAGGCGTATCTTGTTGGCGGCATCATCATGTTCACCAGCTTTTTTATTCCCGGCGGTCCGGCGCAGGCGGGTTGGACTTCCTATTCGCCGCTGGCCACATCCATCGCGAGCAACGGGCAAACGTTCTGGCTGATTGGAATGGTTTTCCTGATCACGTCCTCGCTTCTTGGCGCGGTGAATTTTATCGCGACAATTATTCAGTTGCGCGCTCCGGGAATGACCTGGATGCGGTTGCCGTTTTTCGTCTGGGCGCAATTCGTGACGGCGTTTCTGCTGTTGCTGGCGTTTCCGCCGCTGGAAGCCGCGAGCATCATGCAATTGATGGACAAAGTCGCGCACACGAGCTTTTTCCTGCCCACCGGTCTGGCGGTCGGCGGCGCGCTGGCGAATGTGAGCGGCGGCGGCAGTCCATTGCTTTGGCAGCATTTGTTCTGGTTCCTTGGACATCCGGAAGTTTATGTTTTGATTCTGCCGGCGATGGGGATTGTGGCGGAAATTATCGCGAACAACACGCGCAAGCCGATCTGGGGTTACAAATCGCTAGTTTACTCGGCGCTGGTCGTCGGATTTCTGTCGTTCATCGTTTGGGCGCATCACATGTACATGACCGGCATGGGCGTGAAAATCGCGACGTTTTTCCAGACCACGACGATGATTATTTCGATTCCGTCGGTTATCATTTTGACCTGTCTGTTCATTTCGTTGTGGGGCGGCTCGATTCGATTCAACACGCCGATGCTGTTTGTGATGGCGTTTCTGCCGATGTTTGGAATTGGCGGTCTGACGGGATTGCCGCTGGGTTTGAGCTACATTGATTTGCATCTGCACGACACGTATTACGTCATCGCGCATTTCCATTACATCGTCGCGCCGGGAACCATCTTTGCGCTTTTTGCGGGCATTTATTATTGGTTTCCGAAAGCGACGGGACGAATGATGAACGAGTTCTGGGGCAAGGTGCATTTCTGGCTTTCACTGATTTTCATGAACCTGATTTTCCAACCGATGTTCGGCCAGGGAATGGCGGGAATGCTGCGCCGTATGTCTGATGGCGGCGCGAATTATTCCGCCGCGGTCAACAGCCGCGCGGGAGCGGATGTGATCGGCGGATTGAGCGATTACGTGATGCACCTGCACACTTACATTTTGTGGGCGGCTGTCGGATTGGCCATCGCGCAAATTCCTTTCATCATCAATTTCTTCTGGAGCATCAAAGGCGGAAAACCGGCGGGTTCGGACAATCCGTGGCACGCCACCACGCTGGAATGGCAGACGCCGACGCCGCCGCCGCACGGGAATTTCGCCGTTGAACCGCACGTTTATCGCGGCCCTTACGAATACAGCGTTCCGGGCCATTCCACAGATTTCACTCCGCAGAACGAACCGGAAAAATAAGCAAAATTCATGGAAATTCCGTACACAGTCCAACCCCGGCCGGACACCGGCCTTTACAACGCCAAAGTCGGCATTTGGCTTTTTCTCGCGTCGGAAGTGATGCTGTTCGGCGCGCTGTTTTCCGCTTACATTTTGTTGCGCGTGGGCGCTCCGGACGGTTACTGGCCGGAAGGCTGGCTGAACGTGCCGCTCGGCACGCTCAACACGCTCGTGCTGATCACGTCGAGTATCACCACCGTCATGGCCTGGGCGTCGCTCAAGATGGGACGTTTCAGCCGATTCAAAGTTTACCATGCCATCACGCTGATTTGCGCGGTGACATTTCTTTGCATCAAATCCTCGGAATACCACGACAAGTGGATTCATTACGAAGCCACGCTGAAGGACGGAACGTTTGCAGACGGGCATTTCCGCAGCGCGGTTTACGTGAACACCGCGTCCAATGAAAAACTGACGCAAAAGAGTTTTCACGGAATGGAATACACGACCGGCACGGGAACCAACGCGCAGCATTTCGCTCTGGAATCGGTCACGTTGAACGGCCACATCGTTGATGACGTAAAAAAGCTCTACAACCTTCATTCGCTGCATGAAGTCGTTCATCACGAGGACTTCACGGTTCAGGCATCGCAAATCAAGCGAATTGAAAATTACGGTCCATGGCACAATACCTACACCGCGCTTTATTTTACGCTGACCGGTCTGCACGCGCTGCACGTCATCGGCGGCGCGATTGTCATCGCGTTTCTGTGGGGGCCGGGCAGCAAGATGTGGCAAACCGATCCGGAGCGTTTTACGAACCGTGTTGAAATTTCCGGTTTGTTCTGGCATTTCGTTGACCTTGTTTGGATTTTCCTGTTTCCGGTTTTATATTTGCTTTGATTTATGAGCGACCACCCCAAAAAACACGACGCGCAGCACGAGGATTTCAGCCATCACGTCCGGCGTTATCTGTACGTTTTCTACGCGCTGATATTCGGGACAATCGTTACGGTTTTGGCGTCGTATATTCCGTTTGGCCATCACTCAATTAACATCGCGGTCGGACTGCTGATCGCGAGTGCCAAGGCATTTCTGGTCGCCGGATTTTTCATGCACCTGATTTCCGAACGGAAAATGATTTACGGCATCATGGCGTTCACCGCATTTTTCTTTTTGGGACTGATGTTCCTGACGGTCTGGTCGTTCGCGGATTTTCCGCCGCTGACCATCACGCACTGAATATGTCGCTCAAAGCGTTTCATCTTATTTTCATTTCAGCCGCGATTCTGCTGGCGTTCGGTTTCGCCGCGTGGCTGATTGCGAATTATTCGTCGCCTGCCGGTCGCGCTTCCGATCTGGTGTTTGGAATCATTTCCATTGCGTCCGGATTGGGGCTGATCGTTTACGAACGTTATTTTCTGAAGAAAACGAAAGATGTGAGTTACCTATGAAACGCTTCCAAAAATCGAAATTTGTCCTGGCCATTTTGATGGCTCTCATGGCGCTCAATCCAATGTCGCTGTTCGCGTGTTCGGTCTGCTACGGCGATCCGAATTCCAGCATGTCCAAAGGATTGGTCTGGGGAATTTTCGTGCTGCTCGGCGTCATTGTTGCGGTCCTCGGCGGCATCAGCACATTTTTTGTTTATATCGCGAAGAAATCCCCAAACGAAACTGACAAGGTCTGACGATGGAAAAGCTTCTTGGATTGCCGGTCCTGGCCTCGAAACACGGCCGGGACGTTGATAACCTGATCATCTATATTCATTGGCTGATGATCGCGCTGTTCGTGGGCTGGATGGCGTATTTCGTGTACGCGCTGTTCCGCTTTCATCATTCCCGCAACCCGAAGGCGGATTACGTCGGCGTCCGCGGCCACGCATCGAACTGGGTGGAAGGCGCGGTTGTTGTTGTCGAAGGATTTCTCCTGATCGCATTCGCGCTGCCGCTGTGGGCGAAAGCCGTGGATAAATTTCCGGCTGAGAAAGATTCCACAGTTCTCCAGGTGGTCGCGCAGCAATTCGCATGGAACGTTCGCTATCCCGGCGCGGACGGCGTTTTCGGAAAACAGGAAATGACGCTGGTCAGTTCCGACAATCAATTTGGCGTTGACCCGTCCGATCCGCACGGCAAGGACGATGTCCAGACGCTGAATGACATCCACGTCGTCGTCAACAAGCCGGTCATCATTTACATCAGTTCAAAAGACGTGATTCATTCCTTCAAAGTCATCGCGATGCGCGTCACGCAGGATGCGATTCCCGGAATGCGCATTCCTATTCATTTTACGCCGATCATGAAAGGCCGTTTCCAGATCAATTGCGCGCAACTTTGCGGCAATGGACACGCGAGTATGAGCCAGGGTTACATGACCGTGGAAAGCCAGGAAGATTTCGACAAATGGCTCGCGTCCAAAGTCGGTGCCACGACGAGCTTTGAATAAAGCGCGGTCGCTTTTGACTGAAGAATTCCTTGCCCGCGCGGGTTCCGGCGTCGTTTAATCGCAATTTATGAAGTCGCCGGCCAGAACATTTCCTTGGACAGTCATCATTGGTTTGATTTTGCTTTTTCTTGCGCTCGCGCTGGCGTTTCTTCTCGTCAATATCGGGCGGCTCAAAGCGGCGGCTCCGCTGCCGAAGCTGGAAACAGTCGGAGATTTTTCACTCACCAACGAATTGGGCGCGCCGGTTTCGCTCGCGGATTTGAAAGGAAGCGTCTGGGTTGCGGACATTATTTTCACGCGTTGTCC
>DASSNZ010000046.1:0-10658 GCA_035701135.1 Verrucomicrobiia bacterium | reverse complement strand
CCGTCGTCGCTGTTGAACCACGCGCGGCAACCGCGAAAAATATTTCCCTTCCCGCTCGACGATGATGGATGCGCGCCGAAACCATCAATGTTTCCGATCGAACCGCTGTCCAGTCCGCGATTGTTGTACGCGTCGCAGTTCAGAACGAGATTGCTCGAACCCGAAGTCAAATACCATCCGATGCCCATGCCATCGTGCATCGCGAGTTGTTCGAAGCGATTCCTGCTTCCCTTGACGCGAAAACATTCCGACTGCGTGTGCGTGGCCTGAATGGTAATCTGCACGCCTACCACATCGAAGCCTTTGAACACGCAATCATTCGCGGTCACAAGAAAAGCCGTGACGCGCCAGCCGTCGGGCCGGACATTTGAAAAATCGAAAACCGGGCGCTCGCCTGGAAACGCAACATAACTCACGCCGTTTTTGGTCATGTTGTTCACGATGGCCCACGGGTTGTTCGTCGCGCTGAGATTTGCATTGCTCAGCAAATAGGTTCCGCCGCGAAGATAAACGGTGTCGCCGGAGTGCGCCGCGGCTTGAGCGCGCATGATGGTCGCAAACGGACTGTTGCTCGCGCCGAGGTTGGAATCGAGTCCGTTCGTGGCGACAAACCAGTTCGCGGAAAACGCCAAAGAAACATCCAACAACAAAAGTGAAAGCGCGATGACGAAAAGTTTACTGAATCGGACCGGCGCGAAAAACTGGAATTTTTTAAAACACATCGGGCCAATGATTATTCACGGTTTTGGCCCGGCCCGCAATCGCGGATGAGATTTGAATGCGAAATTCGCCGCAGGAAGGAGATTTGGTATAAATGTGGTGTGGCCCGAAGGAACGCATTCGCCGCGCGGATCATTAAAGGAATGGATCCGCGTTGAATGAAAACTAAGGCTCAATCAAACGATAAAATGCGGCTTTGTCCGAAATTGGCACGGTGATACTGTAGCGGCCGTTCAGTATGACCGGTGAACCGGAAACCTCGCTCCAATTGGCTGCATTTCCGAGGGTGGGGCTGGATTGGAGTATCACGTTCGTTGCCGATAAACCCCAGGTGATGACCAGAGAATTGTCCGACAAAAAGAAATGAAGAACGTGATCCACTCCCAAAGCGTCGGGGCCGGCCGCGTAATCCGCAGCAACATCGGCGTCGGACAATAAACCGCGATAAATCCTAAGTTCGTTGTAGCTGCCGTTGAAGTATGGATCCGCTGAGAATTGTGACCTTCCAAGCCAGCAATTTTCGTCAATGATACCGGACAATGGCAGCGTGGCGGTTCCGGCGGCAATTGGAACGCCGTCCAGATACATCTTCATCACTCCACGCACGGGACTGTAGGTCACAACGACGCATGATGGCACATTGATTGTGAGTTTGTTGGTCCAATTCAGCCTTGGCGTTTCATTCCAGTTAAAATTGGTTGTAATGGCTGTATGCAATAGAGGCGCGGTAGTGAAAGAAATATTATCTGTGGCGGGCGTGAGGAACAAGTAACTCTCTCCGTCAAGCTCTGACTGGTTTCCAAAATCGAAGATCCGTTGCCAGCCACCGCTTCCATATCCAAGAGAAACATTCCCCGGAGTCCAGGTTACCCATGTCTCTATTGAAACTTCGCTCAAACACGATATCAGACCTGACGGCAGCGCGACATAAGCGCCTGAACCATTCGGAAAACCTAACATTTTAAGTTCGCCGTTTCCGGTGAATGCGGCTTCGGGAAAACTGAAAATAAATCTATAAAGAGGAGCAAAAACACGCCCATTTGCGCTGCCAACAGAGTCATGCAGAATCCAGTCGTTGGTTTTCTCATTGAAATTGTAACGATGAATCAACGCGATGTCCCGGGGCACGCCAACGGTCATCGTCACTGTATTGGAAAATCCGTGCCACGCAGCGGTAATGTCCGCCGTCCCGAGCGCCACCGTTTGCAGCCGTTGGTCCGGAGCTATCGTGATAACATTGGTGTTTTCAGAAATCAGCACCAAATCCGGCTGTGTGCTGATGTTGACATTGGTAATATCTGAGAAATCCGCAAAAACACCGGCACGGAACAATGCGCCCGGTCCCGTTCGAGCAGGCATGGCTAGTCGCACCGCCTGAAGTGTTCCCGGATCGGTTTGCGGCTGGTCCGGACCAAACGCATCCAGCGTCGCCGCTTCTTCCGGGGTCAATGCGCCATCGTAAATGCGGAACTCAAGAATACTTCCATTGAAATCCAAAGAGGAATTGGTTCCCTTGCTGCCGCCGATGCAATCGTTGGTTGTTGGGCCGATGTTCATTGGGGATACAATGAAATTCGTGTTTTCGACCGCCAGAATTCCATTCACATAAAGCGCTGCTGTTTTGCTGGCCGCGTCCTGCGTCCAGATCAAATGATTGGTGCCGCCAACGGCGGGTGAAGATAAATTGACCGTTTGCACGAAATCATTGGAAGTATAGCTGCCTTGCCCAAATAATTGATAGGCAATGCCGCCTCCGGCGCCGGCGAAAGTATAAATCTGTGCGTTCGTGGTATTGATACTTGCGTCCGCAAACCATGCTTCAAAACTGATCGAGGTGTAGTTGGTCAAGAGATCATTCGGCAGTTGCACAAAACTGTTCGAACCGTTCAGCACGACAGCACCATTTGTGACAAAGGCTGTGCCTTGAAAAGTGCCGTCTGCGTCGCCGACCTGATCGCCCGCGTCGGTGTCAAAAGAATAACGGTGAGCGAGTTCGGCGGAAAAGGCCGGTTGAATTATCATGCAAAACAGCAGGACGCATATTCCTCGCGAAAAAAATGAAGCTGGTTGAGAACAGACACGCAGCACACAGCTATTTGAAAGGAATCGAAGAAAAAATCAAGAAATTATAAAATGAATCCCGCACCACAGAAACGTTTATGGCAGGACCAGCACGCGATAAAATCGCCCGAGTTCCACCAACCGCGACGGCGGGCTTCCGGTGCATCTTAAAAAGTGTGTTCCGGTAAGTTGAGTCGCGCCAAACTTGCTGGCGAGTGAATTTACCAGTAAAAACAATTCGCCATGAACGCACCGAAAAAGGATTTGCTCCGAGCAATCGAACTGGCTCTGGCCGGCAATTGGGATGCCGCGCATCATCTCATCCAGCAATACGACGATGCCACCGCCGCGTGGATTCATGCCGTGTTGCATAAGATCGAAGGCGATTTGAGCAACGCACGCTATTGGTATCGCCGTGCCGATAAAATGAATCATGTCGAAGACGAACCGCGCGCTGAATTGGCGGCGATTCAGGCTGAACTTCAGTCGCAAAAGTAAATTATGAAACAATTATTTTTCACCGTCGCCATCAGCTTTATCTTCCATTTTACAATTTTCGCCGCGGCACAGCCGAAACCCGACATCATTGTTGCCGCCGATGGCAGCGGTAATTTCAAAACCATCCAGGCCGCGCTCGATTCCATTCCGAAAACAAATACCGAACGCACGGTCATCTTCATCAAGGACGGCGTCTATCACGAAAAAATTCGCGTGGATGCTTCGTTCGTCACGTTGCGCGGCGAAAGTCGCGCCGGCACGCGAATCGAATTTCCGCAGGACAACGAAGCGTTTCAAAAAAATCCCGACGCCATCGGCCGCGCCGTCATCAACGTGAACGGCGCCAGCGATTTCGTTCTGCAAAATCTCACCGCTGAAAATACCGCCGGCGTCATCGGGCCGCACGCGTTCACCATTTATTCCACCGGCGACCGCGCGGTTGTGGAGAATTGCGACGTGTTGAGCCACGGCGCGGACACCGTTTCGTTCTGGGGAAAAGACAGCCGTGTCTTTCACGCGAACTGCCGGTTTGAAGGTTCCGTGGATTTCGTTTGCCCGCGCGGCTGGTGCTACGCGACCAATTGCGCATTTTACGAAATGAAAAACACCGCCGCCGTCTGGCATGACGGCTCGAAAAATAAAGACATGAAATTCGTCCTGCGCGATTGCCGCTTCGACGGCGCCAACGGCTGGAACCTCGCCCGCCATCATCACGACGCGCAGTTTTATTTTCTCGATTGCCATTTCTCAAAGACGATGATTGACCGCGCGCCGTTCCGCGTCATTTATCCGCTCGACGGCGGCACGCCTTCGACCAGCGACATTCAACGAAACAAAACTCTCGACGCCTCCAACATCTGGGGCGAGCGCAGTTACTTTTATCATTGCCATCGCGACGGTGGAGAATATTCGTGGTTCGCCGACAATCTTGCCACTGCTCCCGATGCGCCAAAACCGGAACAAATCAATGCCGCGTGGACATTTGACGACAAATGGAATCCGGAAAGCTCCGCCGGTCCGGTGATCAAACAAGTCAACCGGCGCGGCGAAGAAATCAAAATTGTTTTCAGCGAGAACGTGACGGTGAAAGGAAAACCGCGCTTGAAATTGAGCGATGGGAAATTTGCCGATTATCTTTCCGGCAGCGGCACGGACACACTGACATTTCGGTCGCCGGATAAATCTGCCCACGCCATTTCATTGGACGCAAACGGCGGATTCATCATCGCTTCACGGGCGAGCGCCGCGATGCGAATGGCGGATTTGTCGAAGCCCATTTCGCAATAATTCATTTCCTCTCGCGCTGAACGGAGCGGAAGAAATGCTGCGTCCAAAATAACACGTCACTTCGCCAGCCGCTGGAGCAATTCGCTGCGGATATTCGGATCTTTTTGGAACGAACCGTGCATGACGTTGACCTTCATGATGGAATGCGTGTCCCGCGCGCCGCGGCCCATGGCGCACAAATGTTTGCCTTCAATCAACACCGCCACGCCCAACGGTTCGACCGTCTTCTCGACAAATTCGGCGATCAAATGCGCCGTGCGTTCCTGATTCTGGAAACGGCGCGCAAAATAACCGGCAATGCGCGACAGTTTTGACAGCCCGAGAATTTTCGCGTCCGGCACATACGCAATCGTGATGCTCATGAGAATCGGCAGCAAATGATGCTCGCACAAACCGACTTCGTGAATGCCTTCCACGATGACCATGTCATGGCAAACAGCCTTTTGACATTCGGCCTTGAACATTTTCGTGAGATTGTCCGTGTCCATCCGCGACCCTTCCGTCATTTCCACCATCGCTTTGGCGGCGCGCAACGGCGTCTCGCGCATTCCTTCGGACTGAATATCCGCGCCCAATTCCACGAGAATGGCCGCGTAATGTTCAGCAATCTTTTGCACATTCGGTTCGTTCATATCCGTTCACGATAGGATATTACGTGATGAACTTCAAAAAACTTAATCGGCAAAACGGCGAATTGACGCTAACAAGATTTCTCCGCACAATTGCGATAGCATTTGTGGTTAACAGCAATGTTTCATCATCCTTTTGAATCTTGGCTTTCGGTTGGCGTCGAAGAACTGGACGATTTGCTTACTAACCCGGCACCGTTGCCGTGGCTGGAATTCTGGCTGAATCCTCGCAGACTTCGCGGCAGCGATTTCTTGATGCGTTGGTCTCAAGGAGTTTGGAGCGAGAAACGTTTGCTCGAAGCGGTCAACTCTACGAAAGAATTTTTCGCAATTCCTTACGGGCCAAGCGGAGTTGCGCCAACAGGCAGCGTTCGTGATTTTGAACTTTATTTTGAAAGACTTGAAGCCGCTGGATTGGGAAAAATCAAACGTCCTGATTTGCTGGTTTTTCGTGCTGCTGACAAAAAGGCGGTGGAACAAGATATTGCCACAGCAGGCGGTCTTACAGAATTACCATTCCTGACCGAAGCTGACCAGCGAACAAGAGATATTTTACGTCGCGCTGTTATTGCCGTTGAATGTGAAAATAGTTTGTGGCGCGGTCAAAAGATGCCAAATTTTAATACTCCTTTGACACCACAGCGACGGCTCGGCGGAAATCCTGGTCTGAAGAAGGGCGCGGTGCTTCCGAATATAATCATCAAAGAAGAAGATCGTGAACCGCTTCACAGTTGGCAGATGCAACATAAAATTCCAATCCATATTTGGCATGTGTTCTTTGATTTAGCCTATGGGCTTTCTTTTGATCGCGCTGAGGAACTTATCGCGCAAAAGTTAACCGAGCCGACGGTTCAAACGTTTCAAGCGCCTGGTGGGGCGACAACGAAGAAAACAATTTACAAACATTATTACCATTATGGTTATCCGCTCGGAACGAGCGTCGAAGAAGCCAAATTACTGCCAGCCTGTGTCGAAGATAAAAATGGACACATCCTTCCTTATGTCACGTTTGATGGCGGGAAGCTTCAATTATCTGAACCAGCATTGCAGGTTCTTCGTGGGATTCCATCAAGAACTTCCAAATGAAAACGCTGGAACATGGTTTTCAGGTTCTCCCAAGCAACGGCGCACATCGCGAAGCGTTGAGGGAAAAAGGACAATTCTGGACTCCTATGTGGCTCGCGAAAGTGATGGCCTCATGGGTTACAGAAAATCAACCATCAACCATCTTTGATCCGGCAGTCGGGCCTGGGACTTTTTTTTCGGCCGCGAGGCAAATTGGATATGCCGGGCAATTTGATGGATTTGAATTGCACGAATTGGCTTTTAGCGATGGGTTAAAGCTCGGATTGACTGAAAAGGATTTTTGCCGGGTCGAAATAGGCGATTTTATTTCGAGCCAATTTTCTCGAGTCTATCCTGCTATTATTTCTAATCCACCTTATATTCGGCACCATCGTCTGACCGAGCGACGCAAATCTGAATTGCGAACGATCGCTGAACGAGTTCTTGGCTTCTCGCTTGATGGTAGAGTTGGACTGCATGTTTATTTTCTTTTGAAATGTCTCGAGCATTTGTCAGCGGGTGGGCGGCTTGCTTTTTTGCTGCCTGCCGATGTTTGTGAAGGTATTTCTTCGCGTCAGCTTTGGAATCGTCTATGTGAACTTTTTCGGTTGGATGCCGTTTTAACCTTTAATGAATCTGCTGCACCGTTTCCGCAAGTAGATACAAATGCGATGGTATTTTTGATGTCTCGTTCTGCTCCATCAGATCATTTCAAATGGTTGTGCGTAAAAGAACGGGATGGAGTATCAATACTTCAGGCGCTGCACGGAACAAAGAACGGAAAAAGTTTGGATGAAGTTGTGACCTGTTACGAACGCAAGACTTCCGAAGCTTTGACGGCCGGACTTTCACGCCCGCCACGACCGGAGCAATCTCGTGGGGTTCCACTTTCCCACTTTGCACGCGTAGTTCGAGGGATCGCGTCGGGAGCAAATGAATTCTTTTTTCTTACTCGTCAACAAATAAAATCTTTAGAGTTGCCCGCGCGCTTTTTTATTCGCGCAATCGGGCGCACGCGTGATTGCCGAGAGGATGTTTTGAAACCGGACACCATCGAACGACTCGATAACAAAGGTCGTCCTACATGGTTGCTAAATTTAGATGATACCCCGAAGGAGCGTCTGCCAGAACCATTGCAAACCTATCTTGAATTTGGCGAAAAGGAGAAGTTAAATCTTCGTTCCTTAATTCAAAGCCGCCGCCCATGGTATAAAATGGAACAACGAACACCGCCGCCTATTTTGTTTGCTTACCTTGGCCGAAGAGACTGTCGTTTTATTCTTAATGAGGCAAACGTTGTGCCTCTTACAGGTTTCTTGTGTGTATATCCGTGGGAAAAGAACAAGGAAACAGTTAGAAAACTTTGGCGTGCGCTAAATCATCCGGATACTATCCGCAACCTTACGTTTGCCGGAAAATCTTATGGTGGTGGCGCAGTAAAGGTCGAGCCACGACAATTGGATAATTTGGAAATTCCATTCTCTGTAATTCAAGAAGTCGGTTTGAAATCTCCGCCGGTAGCAACAGAGCTTGTGCTTTTAGAAAAGACTGCCAAAAAGTAAAATCATTTGTAAGCCTTACGGATGCAATTCTTGTTTTAAGAATAATTCTCCATCCCCGAGCATGAGCAAATCGGATGCGGTCGCCGAAGAATTTACGCCTCCAAAATTCTTGCGCAAAGAATTTCATCTTCGCGCAGTATTTCAATTTGAGATTCGCCGAGCGCAATCACCGCCACGGTGTCGCCAACGGCGTTGAACACTTCGAGACTGTAACCGGGTTCCTGCCCGGGAACGCCCGGATGAAAATCAACAATGGTCGCCAAATCACCGCGACGCAAGCCGTGTTCCGGCACGTCGGTTTTCAAGGCCACGCGGCTGAACATTTCAAATTTCATTTTTGTCGGGATAAAGAGTTATAAATTTTGTTTTGCCGGTCGCGCGCTCAATCATCCAAATACTCGTGACCGCAGCCTGCGCCCATTCGGTCCATTTAATGTGCCAGAAATCTAATATTTGTCACCATATTCTGTTTTCTCCACGAATTCCGCTTCGACAGCGAGCAAGCCACGCAAATCTTGAAGTAATTTTTCCGCGTGAGCAACGGTGTAACCAGCTTGTGCAAGAAATTTGGATTTATCGTCTTCTTCGCGCAACTTGAGCAAATATACGTGACTTTTACTCGGGCAATTTCGCTGTCGGCGGGCAATTTCATTCAGAATAATTTTCCATCCCCACGCACGAACAAACCGGGTTTCTGTCTCCAAACACATTGTCCACGCGGCTGACGTGCGGCCAGAATTTGTATTCGTGCAAATCCTTCGCCGGAAACGCAGCTTGTTCGCGCGTGTAAGGACGATTCCAATTGTCGCTGGCGATCTGGTCGGCGGTGTGCGGCGCGTTTTTCAGCAAATTATTTTTCGCGTCGGCAGAACCGTTTTCAATCGCCGTCATTTCCGCGTGGATGGAAATCATCGCGTCGCAAAAACGATCCAGTTCATATTTCGATTCGCTTTCGGTCGGCTCGACCATGAGTGTGCCGGCGACGGGAAATGACAGCGTCGGCGCGTGAAAGCCGTAATCCATCAGCCGTTTCGCAACGTCTTCGGCGGTGACGTTCTTGACGTTAATGTAGCGCAGGCGTCCCGCCTGCTCCTTGTCTTCATCCCCGACAGGCGAGACGCCTGTGCTACTTTGCCCGGCGACGATTCGACGCAAATCCAAAATACATTCGTGCGCGACGAGGTTGTGGTTTTTGTAAAGCGTCGGGAAATAATTTTCCAGCCGTTTGGAAATATAATTGGCGTTGAGAATGGCAGATTTTGTCGCTTCGGTCAGGCCGTCCGCGCCCATCATCGCGATATACATCCAGGAAATCGGCAAAATGCTCGCGCTGCCAAATGGCGCGGCGGAAACGGGGCCAATTTTGAGTTTTGAATTTTGAGTTTTTAGTTCGGGCGAAATCACCGAATGGCCGGGCAAAAATTGAACCAAATGCTTTGCCACGCCGATTGGCCCGACGCCCGGGCCGCCGCCGCCGTGCGGAATGCAAAACGTTTTGTGCAAATTCAAATGGCAAACGTCCGCGCCGATAAATCCCGGCGAAGTCAATCCGACTTGCGCGTTCATGTTCGCGCCATCCATATAAACCTGTCCGCCGTTCGCGTGAACAATTTCGCAGATTTCGCGAATGGTTTCCTCGAACACACCATGCGTGCTCGGATACGTGACCATGAGGCACGACAAATTATTTTTGTGCGCTTCGGCTTTCGCGCGCAAATCGGCAACATCAATATTTCCATTTTCATCGCACGCAACGGCGATGACTTTCATGCCCGCCATCACCGCGCTCGCCGGATTTGTTCCGTGAGCGGATGATGGAATTAAACAAACCGTCCTGTGCGGCTCATTTCGCGATTCGTGATAGGCGCGGATGACGAGCAGTCCGGCGTATTCGCCTTGCGAACCGGCGTTCGGCTGCAACGAAATTCCCGCGAAGCCGGTGATTTCCGCGAGCCAGCTTTCGAGTTGCTCGAACAATTTCTGGTAGCCGCGCGTTTGTTCAATTGGTGCGAACGGATGAATTTTCGCAAATTCCGGCCACGACACCGGAAACATTTCCGCTGCGGCGTTCAATTTCATCGTGCATGAGCCGAGCGGAATCATCGAAGCGGTGAGCGATAAATCGCGCGATTCGAGCCGCTTGATGTAGCGGAGCATTTCGGTTTCGGAATGATACGAATTGAAAACTTTGTGGTTCAGGAATTCCGAGGTGCGCACAATAGGAATTCTTTGGCGCGAATCAGCTTTCGAAAGAACTTCCTCAAGCACGAAATTGCCTTTGGAGTTGCCGTTGAAGATTCCAAGAAGTTTTTCAACGTCACTTAGTGAGGTCGCTTCATCGAGAGAAATGCCGACTTTCTTGTCACTGATACGACGCAAATTCATCTGACGGGACTCTGCATCCTTGTGAAGCGTTTCCGCATTAGGGACTGAGACGGTAATTGTATTGAAGAAAGTCTTGTTGTCCGGAGCAAAGCCTAAGTTTTCCAAGCCGCTTGCGAGAACAGCAGCCAACGTATGAACCCGCTTCGCAATTTTCTTCAATCCTTCCGGCCCGTGATAACACGCGTAAAGCGCGGCCATATTCGCGAGCAACGCCTGAGCTGTGCAGATGTTGCTGGTGGCTTTTTCGCGGCGAATATGTTGTTCGCGCGTGCCAAGGGCGAGACGCAAAGCGGGTTTGCCACGGGAATCTTTGGAGACGCCGACGAGACGTCCGGGCATCTGGCGTTTGAACGCATCGCGCGTGGCGAAAAATGCCGCGTGCGGTCCGCCGTAACCCAGCGGCACACCGAAACGTTGCGCGCTGCCAACGGCGATATCCGCGCCGAATTCG
>DASSNZ010000045.1:0-7973 GCA_035701135.1 Verrucomicrobiia bacterium | reverse complement strand
TTGCCTAAAATCGTATTTTCCGGCTAGCTTGTCGTCATGCGAATTTTATCAGGCATCCAGCCTTCGGGCGCGCTGCATCTCGGAAATTATTTCGGCATGATGCGGCCGGCCATCGAGTTGCAGTCGGAAGGCGAGACGTTTTATTTCATCGCGGATTATCATTCGATGACCACGTTGTTCGACGCGGAACAACGCCGGAAAAACTCCTTCGACGTGGCGTTGGATTTTCTTGCGTGCGGACTGGATCCGAAAAAATCGGTATTCTTCAAACAGTCCGACGTGCCGGAAGTCACCGAACTCGCGTGGATGCTCAGCACCGTCACGCCAATGGGATTGCTGGAGCGCGCGCACAGTTACAAAGACAAGACGGCCAAGGGAATTTCTGCGAGCCACGGGCTTTTTGCGTATCCGGTTCTGATGGCGGCGGATATTTTGATTTACGATTCAAATGTCGTTCCGGTCGGCCGCGATCAGAAACAGCACGTGGAAATGACGCGGGACATAGCGATCAAATTCAACGAACAATATGGCTCAACTTTCGTGATTCCCGAGCCGCGCATTCGCGAGGAAGTCGCTGTCGTTCCCGGAACAGACGGCCAAAAAATGAGCAAGAGTTACGGCAATACTATCGAAATTTTTGGCGAGGAAAAAGCGACGCGCAAAAAAATCATGAGCATTGTCATGGACAGCCGCGCGCCGGAGGAACCCAAGCCGGATGCGGAGAAAAACATCGCGATTCAATTACTCAAACTCATCGCGCACGCGGATGTGGCGAAGGATTTCGAAGAGCGTTTGCGCGCCGGCGGACTCGGTTACGGCGATCTGAAAAAAGCATTGTTCGAGCAATACTGGAATTATATTTCCGTCGCGCGAACGCGACGCGCCGAACTGGCGTCCAATCGCGATTATGTCGAAAAAGTGCTGGCTGAAGGCGCGAAGAAAGCGCGAGATGTCGCGCGCCAGGTGCTGAACCGCGCGAAGCGAGCGTCGGGATTGTGTTAGGCAAGAATTTCCGAAAACGGAGAAGGCTGAAGTTCCGACAAACAGAACACGAAGCAGGCGCGCCATTTCGTGCGTGCGGTTTTCGTTTTTCCAAACTGCTTCGCGCACGGAGTAACGCGCCCGACCGTGGGATGTTTCCTCGGATCTCGCGCCGGCCGAATTTTCTCCGCTATTGAAGCGGCACAATTCGAATCGTGTGATGCACCGGCACGAGCGCATCGGCAATCGCTTTGGCCAAAGGCGCGCGCTCTTTCTCCGTGCGAGCAACGGCGGCTTCGATATTTGCCCTGCCCTCCGGCCCGTGGAAAATTTGCTTGATCTGCCTGGTTTCATATCTCTGTTTCGCGGCCACCGCGTCGTCCACGCGTTTGAACGCGTCCGAAAACGGATTGACGGGGAAATCATCCGCGAGATTGATTCCGGAAGCGAGTTGTTCCGCCGAGTAGGTATTCGTGCTCGAACCCCAGATAATTTCACAACGCGGCGCGCCGATGTTTTTCACGACGAGCATCAGGCGATTCAATTCGCGGTTGAACGGAACGAGCGACATTCCGGCGCGAATGGAATTGGCCTCGTTCGTTTTGCCGGAATCGCAGAACGGGTAGCGCGTGCTCGTAATGTTCAGTTCGCCATTTTTAAACGAATCAATTTTATGTCCATCCGTGGCTTCGGCGTGGTTCGCCGCCAGATCCACAGTGAAAGTGCCGATGTCACCGTCGAGTCCCATCGCCAGAAGAAATGAGCGCGCCATGACGAGATGCCCCGACCAGTTCGGGTGAACGCCGTCCGGGCCGCAAAGCTGGAAAGGGTGACCGGTGGTTCCGTAGCGCAATTCACCTTCGTGCTCGGCTTTCAACATCGGCCAGAAAACATCCGCGAATTGAACGCCTTCGCTCGCGGCGATTCGAATATCAATATCGCGCAAGGTGCAGAGATTGAGATTATGCTCGTCCATCGTCATGGACGGCGTATTGGCCCAGGGCGCCAGTCTGCCGACGCAGCCGGGCGAACCGAGAATTACGCGCGTGCCGGCCGCTTTGAATGCGCGCACGATGGCGGTGTAATTCGACGCGTACCATTCGCCGTTGACATCGTCGTAGGGACGATAGCGTGAATCGTTCATTCCGTAATTGAACGTCGCGATGGTCGGCTTGAATCGCAGACAGTCCTGATCCATTCGTTTGCGAAATCCTTCCGCCGTTTCGCCGCTCCAGCCGAACTGGCGAACGGTGATTTTCAATTGTGGAACGCACACGGTGAGATAGGTTTCAAGAATCCGCGAATATCTCCTTTGCTCCGTGATGGAATCACCGACGATGGCGAGCCGGTCTCCGGTTTTCAGCAAAAGCGGCCCGGGTGTCGGCGCGAGTCGTGGATTAAATTTTGCGAAATAGGGATCGTTTGGTTTCGGTTCGTAATCTGAAGCGAAAACCGTGGTGACGAGCAAACTGAAAAACGCGAGGGCAACCAACAGACGATGAGATGAATTTCTGTTCATAGCGTGTCCGAGTATTGCCCAACCCAACCGGGTAAAGTCAATTTTACTTTCGCGGGAATTCCATTCCCCGTTTCAAGACGGTTCGCGTGAAATCTTGTTTCAGAAACTCCAATTTCAATTTTGAAGTCGCGATAATTCCCGAGAAAATTTCCGCTGAACGGTTCCGAAACGTTTCAATTGTTGTCCCATGGATGGACAACGCAGCGCGCGACCGTCCTCTTTTTCCCCAAGAACACGCGGTTTTCCACGGCCTGCCCGTTGGCATCGAGGCTGCTCAAAGCGTCATCAGAAAAGGTATTTAAATCGGGTCAACGACAACTACTGAAAACATGAAAGCTAAAATCCTAATCCTGGCAGTGGCCGGGTTTCTCGCCTGCAACCTGAGCCTGCGCGCCCAGGAAAGCACGGACGCGGCAACCACCACCAACGAAACCAGCGTCGCGGTCACTAATTCCGTGAACGAAACAAGTCCGCCGGCAGCCGAAGTCACGACAGCGGATTCCACGACGACGACATCCAATGAAGTCGCATCCGTTTCGGCGACTCCAACGTCAACGTCGTCGGAAAATTCAGAAACCGCATCCGGCTCGACAACCAATGCGTCCGCCACCATTCCATTGATCGTCATGGATGAAGTTCCGCTGACCGACGCCATCAAAAATCTGGCGCGCCAGGCGAACATCAATTACATGCTCGATCCGAAAATTTCCTACGGCCAGACGGGTCAGGATGGGCGTCCCATTCCTCAACCGTCCGTTTCGCTGCGTTGGGAAAATGTCTCCGCGGAACAGGCGTTATTGGCGCTGTTGAACAATTACAATCTCCAGATTGTGGAGGATGCAAAAACAAAAATCGCCCGCGTGACGGTGAAAGATCCTGCCGCGCCGGATCCGTTGGAAACGCAGATTATTCAGCTTCAGTACGCAAATCCGTCCAATCTTGTCACTGCCGTCCAAAGCTTACTAACTGATCCACTGCACCGCAGCAAAGTCGTTGCGGACGTTCGCACCAGCCAATTGGTCGTCCTGGCAACGGAAAAAGAATTAGCCGCGATCAATGACATGGTCACGAATCTCGATACGCCGACCAAGCAGGTGTTGATCGAAGCGCGATTGCTTGAAACGTCAATTAATCCGCAATCCATCAAAGGATTGGATTGGCGCGGAACGCTTCAAGCACAACAATTGTCTTTAGGAAACAATTTACAGCAAAATACTCCGGAGCTGTCAGTGAATAACACATTATCCCAAACACTTCCCAAGCTTCTTATGGACACAGCGCATGGATTCAATCCCGCGACAGCGTTCCTGGACGCGGACGGTGTAAGTGCGGTGTTCTCATTCATTAATCAGAATTCAAAGGCCAAAGTGATTTCCTCGCCCAGCACGGTCACGCTGGATAATGAAACCGCTACACTTTCTGTCACCCGCGCCAGCCCAATTATCAATGTGACTGCGGGAACAGCCAATACCACCGGCGGTTCGCAGATTACCTATACGAATCTTGGTGTAATTCTCGACGTGACTCCGCGCATTTCCGCGAATAACTTCATCAACCTCCACGTTGTTCCCGAAGTGTCTCGAATTTTCGACACCGTGACGAAGGTCATCAATGGAACAACATTCCAGGCGGATGAATACGACATTCGAAGAATGGAAACTCACGTAATGATTCCAAGCGGCAATACGCTGGTGCTCGGCGGATTGGTGCAGGACGATATGCGCGATACCAGCACCAAAGTTCCGGTGTTGGGCGATATTCCAATCCTCGGAAAAGCGTTTCACAGCGATTCAAAAATCCGCCAGAAAAACAATCTGCTCGTATTCATCACCCCGACCATTATTCAGAATTCGGATTATCAGCCGACGAGAACAACGTTGCTGCAAACTCCGTTGCCTCCAGCGGAAAATGAAAAATGGACTTCCTGGAATACCACAGAGCCGTACGACTGGAGCAAACTGACTTCCGGCCCGAAATACGACCCGGCTCTGTTCGACAATAACGTCAAGTAACAACGCGCTGAAATCATTAATATGAATACGCACTCTCTTAAATTCAGTTCTCTCGGCGGAAATTTCCGTCGCCTGACACTCGCAGCCTCGCTGCTGCTGGCCGCCTCGGTTATCAATGTCCAGGCGCAGTTTAAATCCCCGGTGGGGACCTGGGATTTCGTCATCGGCGGCAGCGGCGAAAGCGGAATCGCGTTCCTCACCTTTTCCGATGAACCGGGCGAAAACGGACTGTTCTCATTTAACGGCTATGAAATTCTCGCCCCCAAACGGACCGTCATTGTCCAGCAAAACAACAATGACGATTCAGGCCGTGGCGGAACCGATGTGGGACGCGGAGGTTCTGATGGACGTGACGGCGGCACAAGTGGAACCAACACGCAATCCACTGTGATATCCAAAACGAATCTTTTCGGGTTTTCGGAAATTCACGGATCCTGGTATTATGACACCCGGGGCCGGGTTGTTGGATATTTCGGCTTCTCAATTGACGGCGGACCGACCGGCACGAACAGCACGTTGAACAACGTCAGCTTCGTCGGGAAAGTTAAACTCGGAAAACGCATGACTTTGCTGGCGACCACCACCGGTGGAAAGCTCACTTATCGCGGCGTTCCCTTCCGCGATCTCACGGATTTGAGCGGCTCATGGAATGGATATAAAACCGTGAACCATCAAACCTTCATCGAATTCTTCTCGCTCGCTCCATTCGACGAGAACATTTATCTGATGAACGGAAACGGCGCGACCTACAGCTACCAGGATGGAATCTGCATGCTTTCGGCGCATAAGAAAATTGGCTTTGCCGCCATCGAAGTTCCGAACGGTTCGACAAACGGCGTGCTCCGCGCGTCAGTCGGTTCTTTCGTCAACAATCGTCGCAAAACAAAAGCGGTAACCAAAGGCGCCGAGGAGCCTGATACGGCCGTAAAATTCAAAGCCACTCTGGCTCCGCCGTTGCCCTGATTTTCAGCCGGCCAAATTTAACTCAAGCCGCCCTTATTGGGGCGGCTTTTTTATTGCGGGCAACACAATCAGATTTCCGGCAGTTCCCCAACCCGCTTCAAATATTCAAATGAGTAAATTCCCGTGCTGTGCCCATCGGCCCAAATCGGCTGAAGCGCGTAGCCGCCAATTCGATTCAACCTCGCGAGCCTGAACGCGCCGGGCGAATACGGACGCTCCGGGTTTTTGTAAAGATTGCCCATGATGTCCACTTCGCCTTTGCATCCGGCACACGGACAGGCTCGCCGCAATTTTTCCAAACGAATAAAATCTTCCGTCCCGTCATCCCATTTAATGGCCAGTTCATCTCCGATCTGCTGAATGTCGTTCGCTCGCATGACTTCATTGTAACCGCGCAATTCCTTCGCGCCACCAAAGCCGGGAAAAATCGCCAAAGCCCCTTAAGTTAGCCATGGCTAACTTATTTAGTTGACATTAACGATTCCTGAAATCAGCTTATTGACCATGGGTTGTTCTCGTTCATTTCAATTTTTGCAGGCGATTCACCGCTTTTCTTCCGCCTCCTATTCGCCGGAGAAATTTTTACATTCGACAAAACGAGCCGCTCCAAAAATGCTTTTTCAAAATCATGGAAATCTCCGGCTCAAACACTATGACGACTGATCCGGAAAAAAAATCCGGCTGGCGAACGCACAACGAAACGCCCAGCCTGCAGGAAGTTCACCGCAGTATCGCCGTCCCGCGCAATCTCGGCTTCTGGCGAAAATTGCTGGCCTTCTCCGGTCCCGGTTACCTTGTCGCTGTCGGTTACATGGATCCCGGCAATTGGGCCACGGACATCGCGGGCGGGTCAGCGTTTGGTTATTCACTGCTCAGCGTCATTCTGATTTCCAATCTCATGGCGATTCTGTTGCAATCCCTTTGCGCGCGCCTCGGAATCGTCACCGGACGCGACCTCGCCCAGGCTTGCCGCGATCATTATTCCAAACAGACGGTCGTCATTCTCTGGCTGCTTTGCGAAGTCGCGATTTGCGCGTGCGACCTGGCCGAAGTCATCGGCTCGGCCATCGCGTTGAACATGCTGTTCAAAATTCCGCTGGTGCTCGGCGTCTGCATTACCGCGCTCGACGTGCTGATGATTTTGTATCTGCAAAACAAAGGATTTCGTTACATCGAAGCGCTGGTCACGACTTTGATTCTTCTGATCGGCGGTTGTTTCTTTCTGGAAATCGTTTTTTCGCAGCCATCCGTCACCGCAATTCTCGGCGGATTTGTTCCCAAATTTGAAATCGTGAAAAACCCCGGAATGCTTTACGTCGCCATCGGAATTCTTGGCGCGACCGTGATGCCGCACAACCTTTATCTCCATTCCTCGATTGTCCAAACACGAAAATACGAACAAAATTCCGCGGGCAAAGCGGAAGCGATCAAATTCGCCACACTGGATTCGACGATCGCGCTGATGCTAGCGCTTTTCATTAACGCCGGAATCCTCATCGTCTCCGCCGCCACATTTCATACGCGCGGCCAAAACAACATCGCTGAAGTCCAGGACGCCTACAAACTGCTGAGTCCCACGCTCGGCGTTTCCATCGCCAGCGCCGTTTTTGGAATTGCACTGCTCGCTTCCGGCCAAAATTCCACGCTCACCGGAACACTCGCGGGCCAGATCGTGATGGAAGGCTTTCTGGAAATTCGCATTCGCCCGTGGCTGCGCCGCCTCATCACGCGGCTGCTCGCCGTCATTCCGGCAGTAATTGTGACGCTTCTTTACGGCGAAAGCGGCACGGCCGATTTGCTCGTTTTAAGCCAGGTCATTCTCAGCCTGCAACTCTCATTCGCGGTCGTTCCGCTGGTTTTATTCACGAGTGACCGGCGCAAGATGGGCGAATTCACCAGCCCGGCCTGGATGAAATTTCTTGCGTGGCTCACTACTGGAATCATTGTGTTGGTGAATGTAAAATTTCTCGTGGACATGATTATTTCGTGGCTGCGTTAAAATCCCGTTCTATCTATGTACCGCAAAATCCTGGTGGCGCTCGAAAACAGCGCGGCGGATGAAAGTCTCTTTCCGCACGTGACCGAACTCGCGCGGCGGCTTGGCTCGGAATTGTTGCTGGTGCATGTCGCCGACGGATGGGTTGCCCGCAATTTCGATCAACTCAAACTGGCCGAGTCGGACGAAATGAAAGCCGATCGCGCATATCTCGAAAAAAATGTCGCCGCGCTTCGCTCACGCGGACTTCACGTTTCAGCGCGGCTCGCTTTGGGCGATCCGCCAAAGGAAATTCTCAAGCTCGCTCAATCCGAAAATTGCGACCTCATCGCGATGACCGCGCACGGCCATCGCCTCGTGGGCGATATTGTTTTCGGCAGCACAATTCATGAAGTCCGCCACAAAAGCGCGCTGCCGATTCTGCTGGTCCGCGCGGAAAAGAAATCTTAAGCGCATCTGCGCAGTCAAAACTCAAAAGGAATTTCAACGCAAAGATGCAAAG
>DASSNZ010000044.1:0-3387 GCA_035701135.1 Verrucomicrobiia bacterium | reverse complement strand
CGGGCTGAATTGGTGCCGAGCCGAATAATATCGCTGACATGAATGCCGCAAACCCAACAAGAAACTCGCCATTGTCCGGGATATGCGGGCTTTCGTAGATGTCGAATCCGGAGAGACGACCGACAATACCTTCGCGCAACGGTTGGTCGCTGCCGGCCTCGTTGACCTTAAGCAGATCCTTGTGAAGGTGTCCCTCGAAATCCGAATCGAGCAACAGGGAGCGCCCCATTTTCGGCCAATCGCTTTTGTTACATTCAGTTCGAATGGCAGCAACATCGCCAATATCGAAAGCATCGGCGGCTTCCGTAAGCACTGGCGCGCCGAAATTCGCGGCGGTCACGATACTGAAGACATCTTGAACCACATCAATGGCCAACTGTTCACCGGCGCGCACGGCAAGCCGCTGAACGTCCAAATACGGCTGGCGCGCCAGTTCTTCGCTGGTGAAGCCAAGCGGCTTGTATTTCCGCTTGTTGATGGTGACTTCCTTCGAACTCGTATTTGTGCTCTGGTCAAACACGTATCCGTCGTCCTGGCTGAAATCTTTCGAGGCCGTTGTATCGAGCGGATAATAAGGCACCTCGAGTTTGTTCAAACCGCCATGGCGTTTCAGATTTGCGCCGACGTCAAACCTGGTGCTATACGCACCAAGCGGCAAGATGTTTCGCTTAAAGGCTCCCATTACCGTTTGAAGGACAACTGCCAGCTTGAGATCATCGCTGATCGTGTTCGCATTTTGAACGTGCTGAATATATTCCTGCGGCTTTTGCAGGAAGGCATTTGCGCGCAACTGTGCGCGTTTGATGGTGATAGCGGATGAGTGACAACCGGAGATGTTGCGCTCCAGTTCTAGAATGTCAAGTTCGGTCAATGGCATAAAAATTTGGCTTATTTGTTGGTTGCAAAATCAATGAGATGCTTTGGCGGGTAGGCCGATCCGTTTGCGATTGGTAAACATTTTTGCGGACGATCCGCGACTTTCTGAATTGATAAGAGGATTGCGGAAGGAACGAAATGGAACCCGAACTCTTCGGCTTTTTTTCGTTCTTCGGCTTCCATTTCCTTCGCCCATTTCGCAGCCACTTCTCCAATTTTTTTAGCTGCGGCAACTGCTATCGGAAATCCCTCAGAAGTAATGTCGCGGCATTCCTGTTTTGCGGCGTGCAAGCGAATTTCGAAATCTTCATGAAAATCGGCCTCTGACCAAATTTCATCTTCTGGCGTTGCCACGCCAGCCATCAGACGATTTTTCACCTCCCGGATATGCACTCTGTATGCCTCGCGCGCCGCGTTATAGGTGTGCGCCATCACTGACGCCCTGGCACGATCATAGCGAATCTGGAGCGCGGCAAGCTTTTCAAGGTCAGAACTTGAAACAAACGTCACGCCATCTTCGCGCGCGCGCTTAATGATCATGTTCACAACATTCTGATTCGTTGACACACGGTCGAAACGGTCATCGCGAATATGCGTCTTGAGATTTCCAAGCTCCGCATTTTCCGCGTGAGTCATCGAAATGGGAGACTGGTAAGTCCCTTCGCTTTGTCCGGAACTGTTCGGCTGAAACGGCTGAGGGCTGGCGATTGGACCGCTTCGCTTCGCGTTCAAAATTTTAAATGGATTCAAATTCATAATCAGCGGGCATCGTCGTCGCCCTCTACATAAGCGGTCGGATTGTCTTGAATTTCAAAAATCGCACGCAATTTTTGGACGTGGTAATGCAAACTTTGGGCGGATATGTTCGCGTCTCGCGCGATTTTATCCATCGTCTCGCCGGGTGTAAGAATGTAGAGAATCGCCCTGAATTCAGGCGTTTTTCCGGTTTTTGTGTCGGCGATCTTCCACAGAATTTTACGCAACGATTCACACGCCGCACGAAATTCAATTTTTTTTGCAAACGCATCAAAAATTTCCGAGGCTTTCTCGGCATCTTCGAGACTCAAGCCGCTATCAAGTAGCACATTCTCGAAGGTTTCGGCGGCGGAAGATTGTTGTGGAATGTCCGTGCGCTCGCTGACGCACCCCTGATCAATTCGATCATCGCGCCAATAGCGAATGATATTCGCTTTAACTGGTGTGCGGTCGTTCACTTCCTCGTTATCGAATTGCCGGCCCAATCGGGAAATCCCGGCGTCGTGCCGGCTGTGTAATCAGCCGCGCGTGAAATCGCGTCGTTGAAAATTTTCATCGCGAGCGGATGGAGAATCTTCGCCACGTCCGCCGGATTTGCCAGCCCGGTCAAGCGTGGGCATACCTCGCTAAGTTCACCTTGGATGCAACTCAGCAAGTATCCCGCGAACACGCGTAGCGATTTTTCCACGTCCCTGCGATTTACCAGGTCACCCATATCGCCACTTACATTTGCGTGCTTTCGGACCTCAACCAACAATGCGGCCCATTCGCGTCGCATTCGCGCCCGCTCGTCGTCATCGCCCGCGCTTTCCATTCGCATGAATGCTCGCGCTTCCGCTTCCACGAGTCGCGCAAATGCCGCGTTGAATCCGAGCGGAAGCTCCGAAGCTGTTGGCGTGGCCTGTTTCTTCGCTGGATGTTTTTCCAGCCACGCCTTGAGTTCTGAAAGGCGGATACGGCCGCCCGGCTCGAAAGCGAGGCATCCTGCCGCCTTCGCCCGGCGAATGTCGCGCAGTGGGTATTTGAGCAGCGATGCGGCGGCTGGCTGGCTTTCAACGACAACTGGAATTTTTGGTTTCGATTTCATTCGTGCGTGTTACGGGTGGATTTTTTGAATTTCATAGAATTTTTGAGCAGTTCGGCCCCCCCGCTCCTTCGGCTGACTAAAAGAGATTCC
The DNA here is from genome assembly GCA_035701135.1 of Verrucomicrobiia bacterium. Classification (GTDB taxonomy): domain Bacteria; phylum Verrucomicrobiota; class Verrucomicrobiia; order Limisphaerales; family DASXHY01; genus DASXHY01. The sequence goes on along the minus strand of DASSNZ010000044.1, from coordinate 578 downwards.
TTGGGGCTTAATTCCTGGGACCTCCCGGCACGACACAGACGACCGACCGACACACCCCTTATTATATAAGGGGGTGTGTGTCGGTATGTCGGTAGTTGCCGTCATTGTCGGTAGTTTTGTCGGTATCATGTCGGTATGTCGGTAACAGGCTTAACTCTTTGGAATCCAAAGACCTGCAACGCTCTGCTCAATCAGTCCGAATTTCTTCCATTCAGCGATACGCCGTTCAGCGGTTCTACGCGAGCATTTGTCGGTAGTTTCGATGGCTGAAATCATCTCGTTCCAACGCATTCCTTGGCGTCCAAAAAACACGTCATCACGAACCGGAATTAGCGCGTTAGCTTTGGCGTCACGCCGTGCCTCCGAGCGAGATTCGATAGTGATGTGCATCCCGGCTTGATTATTCCATTTGAAGCGCGGCCCAAAGTCCTTTGGGATGGATGCGCGGCGTTGCTTGTTCGACCAAAGCACGGTGCAATCATCATCTTTATCCAGCCGCAGATTGGATTCTGATTTTCTCTCAAGCTGCGAACCCAGATGCCCGCGAGCTTTGGCTGAGTCCGGATTGAAATGCAAAA
>DASSNZ010000043.1:0-3633 GCA_035701135.1 Verrucomicrobiia bacterium | reverse complement strand
ACGTCGAATTCTCCATCAATGATGCTGCGAGACAAACTGCTGACGTTGGTTTCCGCTTCGGGATCAATGCCGCGAACGTTCGGCGCCCACGTAATCGGCTGGCCAAACTGCGGTTCGGTTTCCAGCAAAACCGGTCCCATGACGAATGGCGCGACGCCTTTGACATTTGGATTCGCGGAAACTTGGCGCATGACTTTCGTATAATTTGTCAGCGTGGAACCCGATTGAAAAACATGAACGTGCGCGTTGAACCCAAGAATTGTGTCGCGCATCTGCTTGTCGAATCCGCTCATCACGCTGATGACAATAATCAGCACCGCGACGCCAAGCGCGACGCCGAAAACGGAAATCAAAGTAATGATGGAAACGAACGTGCGTTTGGGACGCAAATAGCGCAACGCAAGCAGCAGTTCGAATGGCAACCCGGACATGGGCGGTCAGGCTAAACGCGCCGCTCCCGCGTGTCAACGAACGCGCGCGAAATGGAAGTCGGAGGATGGAAGCTGGAAGTTGGAAGTTGGAAAATGAAACTTCGAAATCAACTCTCTTCAAACCGCCAATCGAAAATCGTCAATCGCAAATCGAAAATTCCCTCCCCGCCCTTTCTTGACAAGTTCCGAACGGCTGCTCACCCTTGCTTTGGAAACCATGAACACCGCCCGTTTTTGGAAATCAACGCGAACTGTTTTTTGCTGTCTCCTGATGCTTATTCAGGTCGCCGCGCGCGCCGACGACACCAACGTTCCGCCCGCCGAATCCGTCGCGACAAACGCCGTTGAAAACTCCGCGTCCAACGACACGTTGCGCGCTTACCTTCAACTCCAGGAACAACTCCACGAAACCCAGCTTTCGCTCGAACGCGTTCGCAAGGAATCTCAAATCTCCGCGCAAAAAACCGCCGACGCGCTTTCCGCGCAATTGGACGCGATGCAACAAACGCTCTCATCACAACGCGCGCGGGACACGCATTTCACTCTGGTTTTACTCAGCGTTTTCGCCGGGCTTTGTTTCGTGGCGGTCGTGTTGACTTCGTTTTTTCAATGGCGCGCGGTGAATCGTTTCGCGGATTTCTCGTCCACGCTGTCAAACCACCGGTCGCTCGCCGCGCCGCAGACAATGGCGGCGTTGGGTCTGGCCGAAAGCCAGATGTCCATTTCCTCCGAGCCGCCGGGCGGACGTTTGCTCGGTGCGATTGATCGCCTCGAAAAAAGAATTTTCCAACTCGAACACACAACCAAACCGGCGCTTAAAAATTCCGACGACGAAACCGCAAACGCTCAGACTTCCGAAGAAAACGGGCAACTCGTTCTCGACGCCGGCGCGCCGCGAAACATCGTTCATCCGGACGAAACCGCGCCCTCGAAATCGTTGCTGGAAAAAGGCCAGGCGCTTTTGAACAGCGACAATGCGGAAGCCGCGCTGGAATGTTTTGACCAGGCGCTCGCGCTGAATTCCGCCGATACCGAGGCGCTCGTGAAAAAAGGCGCCGCGCTGGAAAAACTCAGAAAATTTCCCGAGGCAATCGAATGTTACGACCGCGCCATCGCGGCGGACGGCTCCATGACCATCGCGTATCTTTACAAAGGCGGCGTTTACAATCGCATGGAAAAATTCGCCGAAGCCGTCGAATGCTACGAACAGGCGCTGCGCACGCAGGAAAAACGCAACGCCGCATAGTGGCAGCGGCACGCGTCCGGCCCGGGTGTTCCAAAATCTTTTCGCTCGCAAAACGTCAACATTCAAATCCGCGCAACGCATCTTCCATCTTCCATCTTCCATCTTCTATCCTTATTCTCCCGCTGTGCTTTTTCGGAAAATAACCATTGTCGGTGTCGGTCTGCTTGGCGGTTCGCTGGGATTGGCGATTCGGAAACGACGCCTCGCCGGCGAAGTTGCGGGTTTTGTGCGACGCGACGCAAGCATTCGCGATTGCGAAAAATTCGCGGCGACGGATTACGCGACCACTGATCTGCTCGCCGCTGTTTCCGATTCCGATCTGATCATTCTCTGCGCGCCGCTGGGCCGAATGCGTCCGCTCGTTTCCGAAATGCTTCCGGCATTGAAACGCGGCGCGATTGTCACCGATGTCGGCAGCGTGAAGGCGAGTGTTATTCGCGACGTGGAAAAATGGGTGCAAAAATCGGGAGCGCATTTTATCGGCAGTCATCCGATGGCGGGCGGAGAAAAATCCGGCGTCTCCGCCGCGCGCGCCGATTTGTTTGAAAACGCCGTTTGCGTTTTGACGCCGACGAAAAAATCCAATCCGACCGCGCTGAAAAAAGTCGGGCGATTCTGGGAAGCACTGGGCGCGCGCGTTTTGAATTTGTCGCCGGAACAGCACGATTTATTCGTCAGCCGCACGAGCCATCTGCCGCACGTCGTCGCCGCGACTTTGGCGAATCTGGTTTTGAATCCGAGAAATCCGAAAACGCAATCGCAGCTTTGCGCCAATGGCTTTCGGGACACCACGCGGATCGCGTCCGGTTCGCCGGAAATGTGGCGCGACATCGCGCTTTCAAACCGGAAAAATCTGGCACGCTCGCTCGACGCTTTCATTTCCGAATTGCAAAAATTTCAACGTGCTTTGAAACAATCGGATTCGAAATCAATTTCCAAATTTTTTGAAACTGCAAAAGCACGTCGCGACAATTGGCATCAGCAAATTTTGAATGATGAGTTTTGAATTTTGAGTTATGGCAAAAAGCATCATTCACGAAAAAAGTTTCCACTTTGCTTTGGAAATAATTGAGCTTTACAAAAAGCTTCAGGCCGAACGCGAATACGTTTTGTCGAAACAATTGTTGCGCAGCGGGACAAGCATTGGCGCAAACGTCGAAGAAGCTCTGGCCGGGCAAAGTCGAAAAGATTTTCTTTCCAAAATGTCCGTGGCATCCAAAGAAGCGCCGGAAACTCGTTATTGGCTTTCACTGTTACAGAAATCAAATTTGACGAAAGTTGAATTGGATTCAGCAATTCAGAACAACACAGAGTTAATCCGCATTTTAACTTCGATTGTTAAGACGACCGTTGAAACTCCGGCAACTCAAAACTCAAAACTCAAAATTCAAAACTAACGTGTTGCCTGACCTCATCGAAATTGTGCCGCTCACGCAACCCGTGCGCGCGGAAATCACCGTGCCCGGATCCAAAAGCATCACGAATCGCGCGCTGATTCTCGCCGCGCTGGCCGATGGCGAAGTCACGCTGACCGGCGCGTTGTGGAGCGAGGACACGCAGATCATGGTCGAGTGTTTGCAAAAACTCGGCTTTGAAATCCGCGTGGAAAATGACCCGGACGAATTTTGCAATCGCACGATCACGGTCAAAGGGCTGGGCGGAAAAATTCCGAACGGCGGCACGGCGGAGAAACCGCTGGAATTGTTCGTCGGCAATGCGGGAACGGCGGCGCGATTTTTGTCGGCGTTCGTTTGTCTGGGAAACGGCGTTTATCGCTTGAGCGGTGTGCCGCGAATGCACGAACGACCGCAGGCGGCGCTATTTTCGGCGTTGCGCGAATTGGGTTATCGCGTCGAATCGGAAAATGGAAATGACAAATTGCCGGTAACAATTTCGGGCGGTAGGGACACGTTCCACCGTGTCCCCGATCAAAAGAAGAATGCGGACGAGGTGGAA
>DASSNZ010000042.1:0-9385 GCA_035701135.1 Verrucomicrobiia bacterium | reverse complement strand
CCGTTGCTGGCCGGAATTGGCCTCGATGAAATCAGTGTTTCCGCGCCGGCCATTGCCGGACTGAAAGCGGAGTTGTCGCGATTGAGTTTATCCGATTGCCGGGAATTGCTCGCCGCCGCGCTCCAGTGCATTTCAGCAAGCGAAGTGGCGGTTTTGCTGGAGAAATTTTCAGCGCAGCATTCCGCGCCGGTTTTCAGTCCCGAATTGATAATCGCCGACGCGGACGCGACCACGAAGGAGGAAGCCATCAAACGCGCCGTGGACTTGCTTTACATTCATGACCGCACCGAACAGCCGCGCGTTCTGGAAGAAGCGGTATGGGAGCGCGAGGCCGCTTACTCGACTGGATTCGGCCACGGCTTTGCGATTCCGCATTGCAAAAGCGGCGCGATCCAGGCGAATTCGTTGGCGCTGCTTAAATTGCGGAAACCGATTTCCTGGAACTCACTCGATGGCGGCCCGGTGCGCGTGGTGGTCTTTTTGGCGATTCGCGATTGCGATGGCGCAACCGAACACATGAAATTGATTTCAAAACTGGCGCGGCAAATCATGCACGAGGAATTTCGCGATGCCATCGAGCGGGAAAAAAATCCGGACGCACTTTGCGCGTTGCTCAGAAGCAAAATGGAATGCTGATTTGGCGCGAGGGTTTTCGCTGGCGCGGTTCCAAAAACTGACGTTCTCTTCCGCAGATTTTGAAACACGAATCCGAAGGATTTCACGAAAAATTCCGTGATAATCAGCAAAATCGATTTCCCTCCCGGGATTCAAAATTCCAATGCCGGCGTCATGAACGACGGAAACGGTTGCAAGCCGTGATTTTTTTCAATTCGCGCTTGGATCGGCTTTTCATTTGAAATCTTTTTCGGATTGAATTTTCCCGGCGTCCATGTGTCCTGTGCGCGTGCTGAAAACGATTCGCAAGGCGGAATACGCCGAAGTGGCGGCGCTCTTCTTTCTCCAATCCGCCGCGATGAGCATGTGGACGGTGCCGTTGAGCACGGTTCTCGGCTTTCATCATCTCGGCAAAATCACGCCTTACGCGTTCGCGTCCACCGCGCTTGCCGCATTCGTTTCGCCGCTGATCTTTGGCGCGATGGCGGACCGCCGGACGCCGCCCGCGAAAGTGCTGCGCGGACTTTCAATTGCGACCGCGATGGCGATGGCAATTGCGAGTCTTGCCGTGCAACAGGACTGGAATCCATGGATCGTCCTCGCAATCATTCAATTGAACGCGCTGTGTTTCGCGCCGACAAACGGCATTCTCGCCGCGATTGTTTTCGCGAAATTGTCCGATGCGCAAAAAGAATTCGGTCCGCTCCGCGCGATGGGAACCATCGGCTGGATTACCGGATGTTGCGCCATCAGTTTGCTCAACGCGGACACTTCGCCAATGGCCGGCTACAGCGGCGCGGCAGTCTGGCTGATTGTTTGCGCGTTCACGTTTTTTCTTCCGGCAGTGGAAATGCCCAAATCCATCGCCCGCCTTTCCTGGCATGAACGCTTCGGGCTGGACGCGCTGAAGCTTCTGAAAAATCGCGATCATCGGGTCGTGTTCATCACGGCCGCGTTGTTCAACATTCCGCTCGCGGGATTTTTTCCTTACGCGCCGCCGCATTTGCGCGACCTGGGATTCAAATACACGACGGCGTGGATGAGTTTCGGGCAAATGACGGAAATCATCGCCATGTTCAGCCTGGGAACACTGCTGCTGAGATGGCGGTTGAAATGGATTTTTCTGGCCGGTCTTGGCTGCGGCGTCTTGCGATTCGCATTCAGCGCGATGAATACTCCGGCGACTTTGCTGGTCGGAATTACACTGCACGGCGCGTCGTACACACTGGTGTTCATCACCGCGCAAATTTATCTGGACCAGCGCATCGCCGTCGCATGGCGCGCCCGTGCGCAATCACTGATGCTGCTGATGACGAGCGGCGTGGGAAATCTGATCGGCTATCTCGGAAACGGCTGGTGGTTTGACGCCTGCACAAAACCGGCGGGAACGCGATGGACGATTTTCTGGACCGGACTTTCACTCACCGCCGCCGTGGTCGGAATTTATTTCACGATTGCGTATCACGGAAAAGGCGTTCCGCCGGGCCGACAACGCGAAGCCTGATAAATTTTCCTGCTACGGCGCGATTGAATTCGCGGCGAGTTGGATAATTTCCCGCAAAGTTTTCGACGGACGAAAACCAATTCTCGAACGGAGCTTTTCAACCGCCGGTTTGCGTCGGCGCATATCGTCAAATCCCGGCGCGTACGCTGTGGAATACGGAATAAATTCCAGCGCCGATTTCGATCCGAGGATTTCAATCACGCGCCGCGCCAGATCCGCGATGGAAATTTCCTCCGTGCCGCCGACGTTGAAAACTTCACCGCGCGCGGTCTCGCAATTCTGAAGCCGGATCAACGCTTCGACGGCGTCGGACACGTAGCAAAAACAGCGCGTTTGCGAGCCGTCGCCGAAAACTCTCAGCGGTTCGCCGCGTTTCGCCGAGGCGATGAAGCGCGGCAAAACCATTCCGTAACGACCGGTCTGGCGTGGCCCGACCGTGTTGAACAAACGCGCAATAATCACCGGAACGGAACGCTCCCGTGCGTAAGCCAGCGCGAGAAATTCATCCATCAATTTCGAGCACGCGTAGCTCCAGCGCGCGCAATGCGGCGGGCCGATCAGCAAATCGTCTTCCTCGCCGAATTCGGCTTTTTCGCTCTTGCCATAAACTTCGGATGTGGAAGTCAGCAGAACGGGCGTGCGGTTTTTCGCGGCGGCGCGAAAAAGAATTTCCGTTTCGCGCAGGTTCGTTTCGAGAACGCTGATGGCGGATTGCACGACGAGTTCAACGCCGACCGTCGCGGCGAGATGATAAACCGCTTTAGCGTTTGAAATCATTTCCGGCAAAGCGGCGCAATCGGAAATTTTGGAATGAATGAAATGAAATTTCGGATTTTCCACCACGCCGCGCAAATTTTCCAAAGTGCCGGTCGAGAGGTCGTCAACCACAATCACCGAATCGCCGTTTGCGAGAAGACGCTCAACCAGATGCGAGCCGATAAATCCCGCGCCACCGGTGACGAGGACGGGCGATTGAGGATTGAGGATTGAGGATTGAGGATTGGTCATGCGAGTTTGAAATCAGATGGTCTATTGCGTTGGTTCCATCCTTGATTTTCCATTCTCCATCCTCGCTTCATCGCAGCGCATCGGCGACGGCTTGCGCGAGTTTTTCCCGAAATGCCGGATCGGCAATGCGCCGCGCTTCGGTCGGATTGGAAAGAAATCCACCTTCGATCAAAACCGCGGGACGATCTTGTTCGCGCAAAACACGGAGAAAACGCGCGCGCCGAATGCCGCGATCATTCAACTCCGTCTCTTTCAAAATGGAACTGTGCAGCCGAACGGCCCAGCGCAAATTTTCGGCGTCAAAACGATTGTTGGGAAATACGAGCGAAACGTTGTCCTCGTAGCCGCGCGTCAAAGTGGATGGCATTCCCGTCGGCGTCAGGCAATAGGTTTCAAGTCCGGACGATTCCTCGTTCGGCGCGACGGAATTGAAATGCAGGCTGATGAAAAGATCGGCGTGATGGCGATCCGCGAACGCGACACGATCCGACAAAGAAATATCCGAGTCTTTTGTTCGCGTGAGAAAAACCTTCCAGCCGTTTGTCTCAAGCAACGCTTTCAGGCGCATCGCCCAGTCGAGCGTGAATTTCTTTTCGTATGTTTCACCCAGCGCGCTTTTCGCTCCCGCGTTCGCGCCGCCGTGTCCGGCATCAATCACAATCACGCGATTCGTTTTTGCCGGAACGGAAACTCCGCTGATCAACGGTTCGATATTTTTTTCCAGGTCCAGCTTGTGAACGAACGGGCGGCCATCAATCAATTCCGGCTGAAAACCGAGCCACAATTCCATTCCATTCCATTTCGCGACGGGCGTTTTCGTGGAAATTTCAAATACGCCATTGGAAGTCGTCAAAGAAAAGAGGACCGGCTCCGGCGCGGCGGAATTATTTTCGGCGGTCCAGCCGTCAAGGGAAACCAAAGCATCGTTCGCGGTTGTATTCTTCGGCTGATTTTCCGCGCCTGAAAAAATATTCGCGGGCGGCGCGACACGCGGAGATTCCGTGACGCGCTCCACGGTCGGCTCCGTGGCGGCTGAATTATCCGATTCGGCATTCCAGTCCGGCGCTTTTTCGCGAGGGACGCCCGCGCACCCGGCCAGGAGCGGGAGCAGGCACAACAAGATTTTCACCGGCTTGAACACACGCAACATTGTGCGAATGCGCGCGGCCGACTCAAGCGGTTTCATTGAATGAATTCCGAATTCAGCATTCGGAATTCGCCATTCGCAAGCCGGTCCAATGTTTCCATTCGATATTTTGCCGTCGCGCCAAACAACTTGTTCCGCGCCGGATCGGAAGTCATACTCGCGCTCCGAAGTGAAAATACTTGTTGCCATCACCGGAGCCAGCGGCGCGATTTACGCGCAGCGATTGCTCGACAATCTGAATCCGCGCGAACACGAAATCCACGTCGTGCAAAGCAATTACGCGCAGCAGGTGATCGCGGAGGAATTGCCCGGCGGACTGCGCCTGCCCGATGGCGCGAAAATTCACAATATCAAAAGCATGAACGCGCCGTTCGCCAGCGGCTCGAATCCGCCGGACGCAATGGTCGTGATTCCCTGCACGATGGGAACAATGGGACGCATCGCGCATGGATACAGCGAGGACGTTTTGCTGCGCGCCGCGGATGTGGCGTTGAAGGAAAAAAGGAAACTCATTCTTGTCCCGCGCGAAACGCCGTTCAGTCTAATTCATGTAAAAAACATGGAATTGCTGCTTCTCGCCGGCGCAACAATTCTTCCGGCGAATCCCTGTTTTTACTCCGGCGCGAAAACGATTGAGCAACTCGCGGACACCGTCGTCAGCCGCGTTCTGGATCATATCGGCATTCCGAATGAAATCGCGCCACGATGGAACAAAGAAAGAGAGTAAGATGAGAAAAAGGAAACATCGAACATCGAACATCGAACATCGAACATCGAAAAGAGTAATTCGAATCTCCAATCTTCCAGAGTCCATTCCCGGTGAACCGGACGACAATTATGTTGTTCACGATGGGAATATCGGGAGGCGAACGTTTGACCTCGAAAACCGATTGCTGGAATTCGCATCCGCAATAATTGATTTATCTGAAAAGCTTCCAAACACACGCGCGGGAAATCATATCGCCGGCCAGATTTTGCGCTCCGGCACATCGCCGCTTCCCAATCATGGAGAAGAGGAATCCGCAGAATCTTTGGACGATTTCATTCACAAACTGAAAATCTGTCTCAAAGAACTTCGTGAAACGCGCCGTTGGGCAAGGTTGCTCAGCCGTCAGCACTGGACGCGAAATGATTCAACACTTCTGTTTATTCAGAGCGAGTCGGACGAATTGATCCGCATTTTCATGACCAGCATTAAAACCGCAAAACAAAATGCGATCAGCCAAAAGAAAAAGCCTTTTACACCTGTCAATTATTCCATGAGCGAAGCCGGCTGATTCGACATTCAGTGTTCAATGTTCGTTGTTCGATGTTTTCCGCTCTTAACAAATGGCTGTCGTTCGTGCGCTTCTCGCACACGATCTTCGCCCTGCCCTTCGCGCTGGCGGCGATGTGCGTGGCGGCGCGGGACAATCGTGGATGGCCGGGATGGCGCGTGTTCGGTTTGATTCTCGCCGCGATGGTTTGCGCGCGAACCTGCGCAATGGCTTTCAATCGAATCGTGGACCGCAAATTTGACGCGTTGAATCCGCGCACGGCAAAACGGCATTTGCCCGCGGGCCAAATCTCGCTGGCCGGCGCGATCACGCTTTGCGCGATTTCAGCGGCTGGACTGGTCGCGGCGAGTTTTTTTCTGAATCGCCTCTGCTTTTATCTTTCGCCGCTCGCGCTGATTGTCATCTGTTTTTATTCGCTCACGAAACGGTTTACGGATTACACGCATGTGTTCCTGGGAATCGCGCTCGCGCTCGCGCCGATCGGCGGATGGCTGGCGGTGAAAGGTTTCGCGATTTCGGGAATCGAAATTCTGCAAATGCTCGTTCTCGCAATGGCCGTTGTCCTTTGGCTGGTCGGTTTCGATATCATTTACGCGTTGCAGGATTACGAGTTTGACAAAGCGCACGGGCTGCGTTCCATCGTCGTCGCGTGGGGGCCGCGCAACGCGCTGCACGCGGCATTTCTGGCGCACATGATTTTGTGCGGACTTCTGTTCGCGTTCGGAATGCTGTGCCGGTTTCGCATCGCATACGTCATCGGATGGATAATCATCGTCGGCTGTCTTGTGCTGGAACACTGGATTGCGCGGCGGCGCAGTTTCAACTGGATCAACATCGCGTTCTTCCGGTTGAACGCGGTTGTGAGCGCGGTTTTTTTTATCGTCGTCGTGGCCGAAGTGGTTTTTCAGGGCGGAGTGCGATTGAGATAAACATCTGCCGGAACAATTGAAATTCCATCCGACGAATTCGTTTGAATTCCGCTTAAGGCAATTCCTTGCCGGTCGTGGTCACGGTCAATTTGCCGTGCTTCACGCCTTTCGCCGCGATCAATTCATCCGCGATTTTTCTGATGAGCGACGCCTTGCCGCGCACGACCAGAACTTCCAGGCAATTGTAGTGATCCAAATGAACGTGAACGGTTGAGATGATCACCTCATGATAATCGTGCTGAATGTCCGTGAGCGTGGCCTGGACATGTTGTTTGTGGTGATCGTAAACCAGCGTGATCGTCCCGGCGATTTCTCCATTGCCGGATTTTTGATGATGCTCCACCAGCTTGTCGCGAATGATGTCGGCGACGGCTTGCGAGCGGTTGTCGTAACTTTTTTCCCGTACCATTCTGTCGAGTTGATCAAGCAATTTCGGGGGCAACGACATGCTGAACCGGCTGACGAGTTCGTCTTTTTTCATATCTGGATTTCCGATTTTTAACGCAGAGGAGCGAAGAACGCAAAGTCGCAAAGTTTTGTTAAATTAATTTCTCGTGACGTTAAAAAAATTGGAATCATCGGGTTGCAAAGAAACATCCCTACCTATTCAACAAGCCGGAAATCTCCCGCGAAACTTCCGCCACGGTCAATCCCCTCAATCCGGCACTGCTTTTAATAATTCTCACGCGCTCGTGCGGTGGACGCCAGATTGCCTCGGCGGTTTCGCCCCAAAGAATAACGCCGGGCAGACCGACCGCGGCGGCGAGATGCGAAATTCCGGAGTCGTGTCCGACAAACGCCGTGCAGGTCTGGAGCAATCGCGCCAGTTCGGCGAGCGGTAAACTTTGCGCGACTTTGATTCGCTGCGGCGGCAGCGCGGCGGCCAATCGCTGCAAACGCTCGCCTTCCGCCTCGCCGCCGATGAGAAGAATTCCCGCGTTGGTTTCGCTCAGAAGAAATTGCAAAAGATTCACCCAATTCGATTCCGCCCAATTTTTCTTTTCGCTTCCGCTGCCGGGGTGAAGCGCGACCAGATTAAATGTCGAACCGCTTTCAACCGGCTTGGGCGCAATCCTCGGCTGGCCTTGAAACGAAATTCGCGGAATGCTGTCCGCCTCGAAAATCGCGAGGCGTTCGAGCGGCTTCAGAAAAACTTTCGCCGCGTGCAGCGGCTCGTTTTCATTCGGACGATGCGGGCCGACGATGAATTGCGCGGGCGAACAACGCGCGATGTTTTTTTTGAAAATTTCATCGGGATCAAACAGATAGGACACAATGATGTCGAACTCGGAAAAATAATCCGCCAGATCGGGTTCCAGCGCGCCGTTCCGGGCAAAAAATCCGGCGAGCGCGCGGGCTTCGATGGATTGGACGCGATCCACGAGTTCGCCGGCGACGGCGAGTTGAACGATGTGCGGATAGCCGAGCACTTCCAGATGCGCGTCGGGAAATTGCCGCCGCAACGCCGCAATCGCCGGGAGTGTCAGGATAAAATCCCCGATGGCGCCGCCGCGAATAACAAGAATTTTCCCGCGCGAAGAATTCACGAACAAACAGTCCGCGATATTAAAATTTGGTCAAGCCCAGCACGAGGATAAAAATTCCGAACGCAAGGCGAATGGCCGATCCGATTCGCACGCGTCTCTCATTCGCGGTGGCCCATTGCAGAAAATCCCGCAGCCGAAACGGCGAAACCGTCAACCACATTCCGATGAGAATCAGCACGTAAGCCCAGGCCTGAATCACCCATGTCCAATGCGTCGTTTGCAACATCGGGCGTCCCGAATCCAGCATGAGCTTTGCGAGCAGCAAAAATAAAACCGCCAGCCCGCGGACCGCGAGAAAATCCTGGACAAAAATGCACGATCCGATTCCCACGGCCGCGAACGCGGAAATAAGCCACGGCTTGTAGTTGGCGAATTCCGAAATGGATTCCTCGCCCACGTACAACAAAAACCACGCGGTCGCCAGCAGCATCAGCACGATTCCAATCGGCGTGTTGCGGGAAAATTTGCGAACATTCGCCGCGAATTTTTGCGGGTTCACAATGCCATAAATCTGCGGCAACCCAAAAAACAAACCCAGCGCGATGGCGAGAGTTGAAAGTTTCAATGTCATTTAAGCGGCAGCAGAATGGAAGATTGCGCCGGACGAATCAAGCCGCCTTCTCGCGGCAATCTTCTGAAAAATTCTTCAGCTAAAACCAAACAATTCAGTTGAAAACGGGGAGCACGCCCGCTTTCGGGCGCAGTTCGGTGCGCCTTCGCATCGAACACAGCGAGTCTAACGTATAAGATTGTTCGGAAATTTCACGCGCAACAATGGATCGCGAGGCGCGGCCCATTGCGCCCGGAGCGGGCGCGCTCCCCTAAAATTTTTTTAAGGGAGCCGGTTCGGCTACAACGGCGGCGCGGCGCTGGCGCGAACAATCAATTCGCACGGAATGCGTTTGGGTTCGACGCGTTCGCCACGTTGCAGTTGCGCCAGAATTTCCATCGCCGCCAGGCCGATACGGAATTTTGGCTCTCGAACCGTCGTGATCGGCACGCGAAAAAATTCGCCGACGTGTGTGTTTCCGAAACCGACTATGGAAATATTTTCGGGAATTCGCAGTCCTTTTTCCAGAAATGTCGTGGCGCAACCGAGTGCAACCGGATCGTTCACCGCTTGGACCGCCGTGGCGTCACACGACTCCTCAAGCATTTGCAAAGCCGCCTTCGCGCCGTCCTCCATCGCGCAGCCCGCCTTGAAAACAAGCCGGTCGTCCACTTCGATATTGGATTCCCGCAACGCGCGGCGGTAGCCTTCGAATCGCTCCCGCGCCCAGGGCGCCGCCGGCGGTCCTGAAAGAAACGCAATACGCCGATGCCCGAGTTCCAATAAATATCGGGTTGCCGCATAACTG
>DASSNZ010000041.1:0-7112 GCA_035701135.1 Verrucomicrobiia bacterium | reverse complement strand
GGCCCAAACGGCTCGCGCTCGTGCAGGAAATCCAGCATCACCCGCTGAACGGCAAGGTGCTTCACGTGGATTTCCATGAAGTTTCGGAATCCGAAAAAGTCACCATCATGGTTCCGATTGAAACCGTCGGCGAACCGGTCGGCGTGAAAATCGGCGGCGGCGTTCTCGAACACGTCCTTTTCAAAATCAAAATTCGCGCGCTGCCCAAAGATTTGCCCGAGCAAATCTCGATTGACGTCAGCGGCCTGGAGTTGAACAAAACGATTCATATCGGAGAAATCAAAGCTCCCGAAGGCGTTGAAATTTTGGGTGATCCGCACATTCCAGTCGCTTCCGTGGCCACGCCTCGCACAGAAGCCGAAGAAGCGGTTGCCGAACCCGGTGCCGCAGCAGCAACTGATGTGGAGATGATCAAAGAGAAGAAGGAAGAAGGGGCCGAAGCTCCAGCCAAAGGTGCGGCGAAAACGCCGGACAAATCTGTCGCAGCGGCGGGTGCCGAGAAGAAGGCCGAAAAACCGGCCGAGAAGAAAAAGTAACCCGGCGGCCTGTCCCGCTTTGCAGGGACTTCCACGCCGGCCTCGCCGATGGAGCCTTTGCATCTCATCGTTGGCCTGGGAAATCCCGGCGCGGAATACGCCGGAACGCGGCACAACGCGGGATTTTTGTTGGTGGAAAAATTGGCGGAACGCGCGGCGGCAAAATGGTCGTTGGAAAAGAAATTCAACGCGCGAATCGCCCGGACGGAAATCGCCGGAACCAAAACGATTTTGTGCGAACCGCAGACGTTCATGAATTTGAGCGGCGAAGCGGTTGGCCCGCTGGCTTCGTTTTATCGGATCGAACCGAAACGGTTGCTGGTGGTTGTGGACGACGCGGATTTGCCGTTCGGGGAAATCCGGTTGCGCGCGCGCGGCAGCAGCGGCGGGCATCACGGATTGGATTCCGTCGAGCAGCATCTGGCGACACGCGATTTTCCGCGTTTGCGAATCGGGATTGGTCGGCGGAACGGCGCGCGGGAAATTACCGGCCACGTTTTGGGCCGATTCAGTTCGACGGAAGCGGCGTTGGCGGATAAAATTTTGGAAACCGCGTGCGATCAGGCGGAATGCTGGTTGAGCGACGGAATTGAAAAAGCGATGAACCAATTTAACGGAATTGTTGAATCGTTGTAGAGTTAAACCGGAACTCCGTTCAACGATTTGGCCGTTTGGGTTTTGATAAATTTAATACTTTAGCAGTTTAACGAAAATGAAACGATACGAAGGCTTGTTCATATTGGATACGGCGGGCAAAGAAGAGGGAATCAAAGATGTGATTGATGCGATTTCCTCCGAAATCACCTCCGCCGGCGGCAAAGTGGAAACCGTGCAGAAGATGGATAAAAAAACCTTCAGCCGCGTGGCCGACAAACGCCACACCGCCGGTTATTACGTGAACGTGATTTTTGAAATCGAACCGAATGCGATTGACGCGCTGAAACGCCGGTTCGCGTTGAACAACGACGTCTTCCGCGTCATGTTCACCAACGCGCCCGTCGTGAAAGCCGCCGCTTAAAATTTTTAATTTTACAAATTCATGGCCAGCTTCAACAAAGTCATTTTGGTCGGGAATCTGACACGCGATCCGGAATTGCGCTACACTCCCAAAGGAATGGCCATTGCGAAGGTCGGCCTTGCCGTGAATCGCACCTGGCGCAGCGAAGCCGGCGAAACGAAGGAGGAAGTCACCTTCGTGGACGTGGATGTTTTTGGCCGCACCGCCGAAAACCTCGCGCAATACATGCGAAAAGGCAGCCCGATTTTAATCGAAGGCCGGTTGCGGCTCGATCAATGGGACGACAAACAGACCGGCCAGAAACGCAGCAAACTCGGCGTCGTCGGCGAAGTCGTGCAATTCCTCGGCAGTCCCCGAGGCGGCGAAGCCGGCGGAGATTCGCCGCGCCGGCCGACGAATTATTCTTCCGCGGCTTCCGCCCAAAATGCGTCCGCGCCTGAACCCGACGTGCCGCCGCAGGAAGCGGATGACGTTCCATTTTAACCGCGAGTCCCGGCGGATTTCTTCGCAATTAAATTTTCCGAATCATTAAAAAATAATTTTCGTATGGCAAAAACTGAAGTCATTCTCACCAGCAACATCGTCGGTCTCGGCGGTGAATCCGATCAGGTCAAAGTCGCGTCCGGTTACGCGCGCAATTATTTATTGCCGCAACGCCTGGCCATTCCGTTGACGCAGGCCAACAAACGGCATCTCGAAGCGCTCAGAAAACGCCGCGCCGAACGCGAAGCGCACGAGTTCAACACCATGAGCGAACTGGCCAAAGCCGTTTCCAAACTCATTTGTGTCGTGAAGGTCAAGACCGGCGAGGATGGCAAAATGTTCGGAACCGTCACGACCGGCATGATCGCCGATGAACTCAAGCATCAGTTCGACATTTCGCTCGACAAACGAAAAATTCACATCGAAAACCCGATTCGCCATCTGGGCGAACACGAAGTGGAATTGCGCCTTCATCATGACGTGAACGCGACGCTCAAGCTCCGCGTCGAAAGCACGACGCCGCTGCCCGCGCCCGCTGAAGCGCCGGCCGCCGAAGCTCCCAAAGAAGAGCGCTCGGAACGCCGTGGAAAACGTGGCGAAGCTTCCGAGGAAACCGCGAAATCCGAAGAAAAGAAACCGCGCGCCGCGCGAGCCGGCAAAGGCGCGAAATCCGCCAAAGCCGAGTAAATTTTCGGAAAAGCACGGTTGCAAATTTTTCAAAGGCAGACCGCGAGGTCTGCCTTTTGTTTTGGGGAAGCCAACCGCGGATGAACAGAAATAAACACTGATTTCATAGCCGCGTGATCGGAGAAAACATCGAACGCTGAACATCGGATCGCGCGGACTTGCCGTTCCTTCAAAGTTCGATGTTCATCGTTAGCTCTTCCCGGAGTTCACGTTTCAGAATTTCTGCCGAATGAAGCATCGGCTCTGAATTACCGCATCCTCCGCTTGCCTCATCGGAACGCATCTGCTATCCCGGAACGCAATGATTAAAACCGGCGGCATCGCCGTCTAAAAGCGCATGGCATTCGCGGTCTCGTCCCAGCAACGCGTTGTGGTGGATGGAAAATTTTTTCGGCTGGGCGAAAAAAAATTCTTCATCAAAGGCGTTTCGTATGGGCCGTTTTCGCCCAATGCGCAAGGCCAGCCGTTCGCGTCGCCGGAACAAACCGCGCTGGACCTCGCGCAAATCGCCGAACTCGGCGCAAATGTTCTCCGCGTTTATCACGTTCCGCCACGCTGGTTTCTCGACCTGGCCGCCGAGCGCCAACTCAAAGTGCTCGTGGATATTCCATGGAACAAACATCTTTGTTTCGATTCGCCCGAGCGCCGCGCCGAAGCCCGCGATGCCGTCCGCCGGGCGGTTTACGCCTGCGCGCATCATCCTGCCGTTTTTGCTTACAGCGTCGCGAATGAAATTCCGTCCGACATCGTGCGCTGGAGCGGCGCGGGCGCGATTGCGGATTTCATTGACGAACTGGTTCTCGAAGCCAGGCGCGTGGATCCGGAATGCCTTTGCACGTTTACGAATTTTCCGCCCACGGAATTTCTCCAGCCGCGCGAATTGGATTTCATCTGCTTCAACGTTTATCTGCACAACGAACAGCCGTTCAAAAATTATCTCGCGCGGTTGCAGATGATCGCCGAATCCAAACCGCTCGTCCTGGGAGAATTTGGAATTGATTCGCTGCGCGAAGGCGAGCCGCGCAAATGTGAAATCCTTTCCTGGCAGATCGAAAATGCCTTCCGCGCGGGACTCGCCGGAACAATCGTTTTCAACTACACCGACGAATGGTTCCGGGGCGGAAAACAAGTCGAGGACTGGCAGATGGGGCTGGTCACGCGCGAGCGCACACCAAAAGATTCCTTTCGCGCGGTCAAAGAAAAATTCGCCGCCGCGCCGTACTTTCCCCTGCGCCGTTATCCGAAAGTCTCGGTCGTCGTGGCCAGCTACAATGCCGATCGAACGCTCAAACCCTGCCTGGAATCTTTGACGCGGCTGAATTATCCCGATTACGAAATCATTCTCGTGGACGACGGTTCGAATGATTCAACGACGCAAATCGCCGCCGCGTATCCCGGCATTCGCTTCTTCAAACATCCGAAAAATCTCGGCCTCTCCACCGCGCGCAACACCGGAATTGCCGCGGCCACGGGCGAAATCGTCGCGTTCACCGACGCCGATTGTCGCGCGGATGAGGATTGGCTTCTTTATCTTGTCGGAACGCTGCTTGACAATTCCTTCGCGGGCGTCGGCGGCCCCAATCTTTTGCCGCCGGAAGATTCGCGAATTGCCGCGGCGGTCATGGCGTCGCCCGGCGGCCCGGCGCATGTCATGTTGACCGATCAACAGGCGGAGCATATTCCCGGCTGCAACATGGCTTTTTACAAATGGGCGCTGGATCAGATCGGCGGCTTCGATCCGATTTTTACCCGCGCAGGCGACGACGTGGATGTCTGCTGGAGAGTGCAGCAATCGGGTTGCAAAATTGGTTTCAGTCCCGCCGCGTTCGTCTGGCATTTTCGCAGATCAACGGTCGCCGCGTATCTGAAACAGCAGCAAGGCTATGGCGAAGCCGAGGCGCTGCTCGTGCGGAAACATCCCGAAAACTTCAATTCCTTCGGCGGCGGCATCTGGCGCGGTCGAATTTATACGGCGTCAAAATTCGGCGTCGAACTTCGTCCGCCGGTTATTTATCACGGCTTTTTCGGCAGCGCGGGTTTTCAACGGCTTTATTCGCCCGAACCGGCGAACACGCTGATGCTCGCGACGACGCTGGAATATTATCTGTTCGTCATGCTGCCATTATGGATTTTGTCGGCGATAACGCGTCATTTCCTTCCGCTGGCAATAGCGAGTTCGCTTTTGCCCATTGTGCTTTGCGCCATCGCCGGAGCGCAGGCCGTATTGCCAAAAAACAAAATCAAATGGTGGTCGCGCCCGCTCGTGGCGTTGCTGTTTTTTTTGCAACCGATTGTTCGCGGATGGGCGCGCTATCGCGGGCAATTGTCCGTCCGTCCGCTGCCGCTTGCGTCGCAGGAATCGCTGGATTCCGTTGCATTGTTTCAAAACGACTTGCCGCTGGATGAAATTCAATATTGGGCGTTGCAACGAAGGGAACGGCTCGATTTCGTCGCGACCATTTTGCGCCGGCTCGAGGAACGCGGCTGGCCCGGCAAATCGGACATCGGCTGGAGCGAATTCGACGTGGAAATTTACGGCAGCCGCTGGACTCATCTGCAACTCACCACCGCAGCGGAGGAACATCCGGAAAATCGCCAGCTCATCCGCTGTCGCCTGCGGGCCATCTGGTCGCTGTCCGCCAAAGTCGCGTTCTGGATATTGTTAGGATTTGTCCTGCTTGTGATCGGCCTGGCGGGATTCACACATTTCTGGCCATGGCTGTTTGTGCCCTTGCTGCCGCTGTTCGGATGGTTTTTATCGCGCGAAAAACGCAAAGTGCAAAGCGTCGTCACGGTTTTTCTCGACGAACTCGCGCGGCAACTGAATCTGATAAAAATTCCGCCGGAAACGAGAACCGAAATCGCAAAACCGCCTTCGGAAAAAAATGCGTGAAACTCACTCTTCGTTTTTCCGTTCACCCGCCAAAAGCGCCCGCAAGTCCTCTTCCGAAATAATTTTCACGCCAAGCTTTTGCGCCTTTTCCAGTTTTGAACCGGCCTCCGCTCCGGCAACGACGTAATCGGTTTTCCTGCTCACGCTGCCGCTGACTTTTCCGCCCGCCGCTTCGATCTGGGCGGTCGCCATTTCGCGCGTGAGATTGGGCAATGTGCCGGTCAGCACAAATGTTTTTCCCGCAAGCGGACCGGCTTTTGCCGCGGGTTGATAAAGCTCTGACCGAAAATTCACGCCGGCTTTCCGCAATCTTTCCACAAGCTTGCGATTCTGGGAATCCGCGTGCCAGCGCGCGATGCTGCGCGCGATCACTTCGCCGACGTCCTCCGCTTCCATCATCCGTTCCTCGCTCGCGGCAAACAGCTCATCGAGTGTGGCAAAGCTGCGTCCGAGCGATTTCGCCGCGCCCGCGCCGACATGCAGAATTCCAAGCCCGTACAAAACACGCCACATGTCGCGCTGTTTGCTCGCGGCAATCGCGTCGAGAAAATTTCGCGCGGATTTTTCGCCCATGCGCTCTAGCGCGGCAAGTTCGCTCAATTTCAAGGAATATAATTCCGCGACGTCGCGCACCAAACCTGTTTTCACGAGTTGTCGAACCAGAACTTCGCCGCCGCCTTCGATGTCCATCGCGCCGCGCGAGCACCAATGCTCGATTCGTCCGCGAACCTGCGCCGGGCAATCCGGATTCGGGCAGCGCCAGACCGAGCCTTCGTCGTTTTCGCCCGAGATTTCTTTTTGAACTTTCGAGCCGCACTCGGGACAGGTTTTTGGAAATTGGAAAATCATTTCCCTGCCCGTCCGGCGCGTGAGAACGACATCCACCACGGCGGGAATCACTTCGCCGGCTTTCTCAATCGTCACCGTGTCGCCGATGCGAATGTCTTTTTGGCGGATGTAATCCTCGTTGTGCAGCGTGGCGCGGCTGATGGTGCTGCCTGCCAGAAAAATCGGATCGAGTTCGGCAACGGGCGTGAGCGCGCCGGTGCGGCCGACCTGAACGGTGATCGCTTTCAACAACGTGTCGGCCTGCTCGGCGGCGTATTTGTAGGCGATGGCCCAGCGCGGCGCTTTGGCGGTGTAACCGGCTTTTTCACGTTGCGCGTGGGAATTCAATTTGATCACCGCGCCGTCGGTTTCATAGGCGAACTCGCGACGCACTCTGTCCAATTCGTCAATCGCTTCGCCCAATTCATCCGCCGAACGGCAATGGCGCGTCCATTCGGGCGTTTTGAATCCAAGCGTTTTCAGCCAGCCTAACATTTTGTCGTGGCTGCCCGGTTCCGTTGCGGATTCGACGCGGCCCAGTCCGTAAACGACAACATCGAGCGGGCGTTTCGCGACGATTCGCGGATCGAGTTGCTTGAGCGAACCGGCGGCGGCATTGCGCGGATTGGCGAATGTTTCCGCGCCTGCGGCTTTTCGTTCCGCGTTG
>DASSNZ010000040.1:0-7812 GCA_035701135.1 Verrucomicrobiia bacterium | reverse complement strand
TTTTGCCACAACGATTTCGCTTTCCGGAAGCGATGGTTACTATGTTCCAATCGCGGCGGTTCTGCTTTACGCCATTGATTACGCGATGACCGGCCTGACGATTCAACGCGCGTTTTTCAGGCGTCAATCTCCGAAGCTCGCGGGAATCATCGTGGTTTTTCTGGCGGGCATGTGGGCGTTGGTTCCTAACATTATTCTGTTTTTCCTTGACCGGCTTTCCGCCAGATCGTTCGAAAATTTTCAGCCGGGAAACATCATGAACGTTTTTTTTAACAACGATAACGGCCGGGAAAAAATGCACCTGCTTTGCGCGGCGTTGTGGGCGCTCGTGATGGTATTGATCAACGTCAAATGGTTTTCGCGCCAGTTGAAACATTTCCGCACATACGATCCGGCGGAAAGGATTGCCGCGCCGAACGCCATTCCACCCGTAATTCCGCGTGAAACCGACGCGATGCAGGTCTGAGGCAACGAGAAAAATTTTCGCCGATGGAACCCAAGCTTCAACAGGCCTTGCGCGATGGCGAAAAACTCGGGCTGCGTTACGCGCTGCAAATCCCGCAAGTCGCCGCGGCAGGAATTGTCGGCTCGCGCCTGGGGCGGCGCGCGGGAAGTTCCGTGGATTTTCAGGATTATCGCGAATATCAGGCGGGCGATGATTTGCGATTCATTGACTGGGGCATTTACGCGCGGAGCGATCGGCTAAGCATTAAATTATTTCGTGAGGAAGTGACGCCGCATCTGGATTTGATCATTGACGGCTCGCGCTCGATGGATCTGGAAAAATCAGGCAAAGCCCGTGCCGTGGCGCAGCTTGCCGCGTTGCTGGCGACTGCCGCGTCGAACGCGCAATGCTCGCGCGCGGTGTGGCTCGCGGGCGAAGGTTTCAATCGTTTGCAAAACGACACTCACCCCGCGTCCGCGTGGGACGGCTTCGCGTTGAACAGCGCGCGCACGCTGGATCAGGCGCACGAAATTCTCGGCCCGCGCCTGCGGCGATTGGGAATTCGCGTTTTGATCAGCGATTTATTATGGCCGGGAAATCCGGTCCAGACGCTCCGCCGTTTGCGTGAAGGCGCGGCGATGTTGTTCGTCGTTCAATTGCTTGCGCGCGACGACACGGTTCCGCCGGAACATGGCAGCATCCGGCTTGTGGACAGCGAAACCGGGGCGATTGCGGAAATGTACGTGGATTCTTCGGTGAAAAAACAATACGCGGACAATCTTGCCCGGTTGCAACAATCGTGGGATGACGCGTGCCGCCAGTGCGGCGCGCAAATGACGACGCTGATCGCCGAAGATCTGGAAAAATCTCTGGGCGAACTGGAAGCGATCCAACTGGTTGTGCCGGCATGAAAAAAATCCGAAATCCGAAATTCGGAATCCGAAGGAAACCCGAAGCCCGAATTGACGCGCCAACTCGCAACGGAATTCATTCGCCAGCCGTTGCAAATCCGTATTCGCCCAGAAACCGGATTCCCGCAGTCAGATTTCAAATTTCAAATTTGTTTCGGATTTTGGATTTTGGATTTCGGATTTCCCGCGCATGATTCCATTCCTTACATATCCGCTGGCGTTGATCGCGGCGGCGGCGCTTCCCGCGCTTGCGGCGATTTACGTTTTGCGCAATCGGCATCGCCGCCGCCAGGTTTCCAGCCTGATGCTCTGGCAATTTCACGTGCAATCGAAGGAAGGCGGCGCGCGGGTGCATCGGTTGCAACTGCCGCTGCTGTTTTTTCTCGAACTGCTCGCGCTTGCGTTGCTGGTCATCGCCGCAACCGGACCGCATTGGAAATTGCCGCAATCCACGCGTCCTCTGATTATCGTGCTGGATGATTCTTTTTCCATGCGCGCGCTGGATCATGGAATTTCGGCGCAAACCCGCGCGCGCGAGGCATTGAAAAAATTATTTGGATTTCAGCCGCCGCCGTCCACCCGGTTGATTCTTGCGGGAACCGAACCGCGTCTGCTCGGGGAATCCGCGCGAAACTGGAACGAAGTTGAACCGCTTTTGAACGAATGGAAATGCCGGGCGCCGAACGATTCGGTGGAAGCCGCGATTGCGCTCGCAAGAGAGCTTGGAAAAAGCCGCGCAAATATTCTGGTTCTCACTGATCACGCGCCCGCGGAAAAAAAAATCGCGAACGAGCGGTTGCAATGGCGCGCGTTTGGAATGCCGCTGGCGAATGCCGCGATTGTGAACGCGTCGCGGACCGCGAACGGCGATCAGGACCGTTGCCTTCTGGAAATCGCCAATTTTTCCAAAACACCGGAAACCGCGCGGGTTCTCGTTCAAACCGGTTCCAATACCGTCAGGGAAACCGAACTTTCGCTTGCGCCGGCGGAACAACAACGGCTCGTGTTCAACATCGCGTCATCCGCTCCGCTGTTGAAAGCGATTCTGAAATCGGACGCGTTGCCGGACGACAATCAGATCCAGCTTTTGCCGCCGATTCGAAAACGCGTGCGCGTTCAGGTTGCGCTGACAAATTCCGCGCTGGCGGAACTGGTGAATCGCACGCTCGACGCGACGGGACTGCGCGCGGCGATTTCCGAAAATCCCGAACTGGTGATTCATCAAACTGATTCCGCGCCGAACGGAAATGCGTGGAGTCTGCAATGGAAAATCGCGGAGAAAGCGGAAGCGTTTACCGGGCCGTTCATCGTGGATTCGTCGCATCCGGCCGGGCAGGGCGTTTCGCTCGAAGGCGCGATCTGGGCCGCGGCTGAAACGACGAATTCGCCAGGAGAAAATCCGATTATTCTGGCGGGAAATGTTCCGCTGCTGTCCGCCCGCGAAGACGCGCTCGGACGGGAATTTCTCACGCTGAATTTGAATCCGGATTTGTCCACGATCCAGAAAACTCCCGACTGGCCGATTTTGTTTTGGAATATTCTGCAATGGCGCGCGGCGCAAACGCCGGGATTGAAGGAAAGCAACGCGCGGCTCGGAACGGAAGTCATGGTCAAAACAACGGGTGAGCCGGTGACGGTGCGATTTCCCGATGGCGGCGAAAAATCGTTCGCGCGAACCGGCGATCAACTCGCGTTGGAAACGCGGATGCCGGGCATGTATTCCGTCGTGATGGGACAAGCGACGAATTCGTTTGCCGTCAATTCGCTCGCGGCGGAGGAATCGAATCTCCAAACCTGCCAAACCGGACAATGGGGAACATGGCGCGCGGACGCGGACCGGCGATTCGAGCAATCGCCGATGGCGTGGATTTTCGCGCTCGCCGCGCTGGGACTTTTGACGGCGCATTTGTGGTTTTTAAGCGGAGGGAAAGGAAACGTTTGACGAAGATCGAACATCGAACATTGAATTCTGAATGCCGAAAAAATTTGGAATTGGAAATTCCTGAATAACAAGTGACGCCAATTTTTTTCCAACCTGTCTGGCTGTTGCTCGTCGTGCCGCTCGCGGTCGCGTGGTTTGTGTGGCCGCTGCCGAATCGCGGATTGCGCTGGGTTCGCGCGGCGACGTTCGCGCTGATCCTTTTCGCGTTGGCGCGATTCGCCATCAGGCTGCCCGACCGGGCCGGAACGGTGATTGTCGTTGCGGACCGGAGCGAATCCATGCCGAAACAATCGGACGCCGCGCAAAAGGAAATTATTGATTTGCTCTACAAATCCATGGGAGCGCGCGACCAGTTGGGAATCGTTTCTTTCGGACGCCAGGCGATTGTCGAACAGGCGCCGCAACACGGCGGATTCAATGGATTCACCGCCCAGGTCGGCCCGGAGCATTCGGATTTGAACAGCGCCATCGAAACCGCGCTCGCGCTGATTCCGCAGGATGGCGGCGGGAGAATCCTGGTGGTGTCCGACGGAAAATGGACCGGCAAAGATCCGGTGGCGTCCGCCGCGCGCGCCGCGGGTCGCGCCGTGCCGATTGATTATCGTTTTCTCTCGCGGCCTCAGGCAAGCGATATTGCGATTCAATCGTTTTTTGCGCCCGATTCCGTTTTGCCGGAACAGGCTTACGTGTTGAGCGGCTGGATTCGTTCGCCGGCGGAAGAGGATGTTCAATACGAATTGCGGCGAGGCTCGACAGTAATCGCGTCGGGAACCAAACACGTTTCCTCCGGTGTGACGCGGCTGATGTTTCGCGACAGGTCGGGAAACAGCGGCGTCAGCGAATACACGCTCGCGATTCAGGGGCCGAAGGACGATCCGGTTCCCGAGAATAATTCCGCGCGCGCGCTGGTTTCCGTGGAAGGCGCGAAACCGGTTTTGGTTGTGTCGTCCGCAGGAGCAAATTCCGGCTTGTGCAAATTGTTAGGCAGTGGCGGCGTGGACGTGATCGGAAAAACGCCCGGGCAATGCAACTGGTCGCTGGAGGAACTGGCGCAATTTTCCGCGGTGCTGATTGAAAACGTTTCCGCGAATCAGATTGGCCCGAGCGGAATGGAAACACTGGCGTCGTGGGTCGAGGAAACCGCGAGCGGACTGATGCTGACCGGCGGGCAAAAAATGTACGGGCCGGGCGGTTATTTCAAATCGCCGCTGGATCGCATTTTGCCGGTCTCGATGGAAATGCGTCGCGAGCATCGGAAAATGTCGCTCGCGATTGTCGTCGCGCTGGATCGCTCCGGCAGCATGTCCGCGCCGGTCGGCGATGGCCGCATCAAAATGGACCTGGCCGATCTCGGCACCGCGCAGGTGCTGGATTTGCTTTCGCCGATGGACGAGTTGGGCGTCATCGCCGTGGATACCGCGTCGCACGTTATTGTTCCGCTCGATGACGTTGAAAAAAATCAGGCGATGCGGCCGAAAATTCTTTCCATCGGTTCGCAGGGCGGCGGCATTGTTGTTTGCGTCGCGCTGCAATCCGCCGCCGAAATGATTGTCGGCGCGAAAGCCCAGACCCGGCATATTATTCTCTTCGCCGACGCCGCCGATTCGCGGCAGGACTTGTGCGATTATTCGGAATTGATTTCCAAAATGCGCGAAGCCGGCGTGACGATCAGCGTCGTGGGTTTGGGAACTGAAAAAGACGTGGACGCGGACATTTTGAAAGACGTGGCGCAACGCGGCGGCGGCTCCTGCTATTTCGCGTCGAATCCCGAGGAAATTCCACGCCTGTTCGCGCAGGACACGTTCACCGTCGCGCGCAGCACTTTTGTGGACCAGCCCAGCGCATTCGAATTCACGGCGGGATTTTCTTCGCTTGGCGAGGTTCCCGGTGAAAATCCGCCGGCGCTTGGCGGTTACAATCTTTGTTACATCCGGCCCGAGGCGAATCTCGCGGCGGTGACGAGCGATGAATACAAAGCGCCGGTGGTCGCGTCGTGGAACGCGGGCAACGGTCGCGTGCTGTGTTACACCGGCGAGGCCGACGGAAAATACAGCGGCGATTTCGCGGCGTGGAAACAGGCCGGGGAATTTTACTCGACGCTGGCGCGCTGGACGGCTGGAAAACGGAGCGTTCTGCCGGACGACCAATTGCTGACGCAGGAAGTTCGGGGCGGCGTTTGCTTGGTTCAACTTCATCTGGATCCCGAGCGCAAGGCGGATCCTTTTTCCGGTTCGCCGCGCGTGAAAATTCTTCATGGACTGACCGGCGCCGCGCCGGAAAAAGAGACGTTGCCGCTGCGATGGAAAGACGCGGATTTGCTTGAAGCGACAATTCCGATCACCGGACGCGAAACGGTTTTGGGCACGGTGGAAATTCCCGGCGAACAGGCCGTGACGCTGCCGCCGGTCTGCCTGCCTTATTCGCCGGAATTTGCGCCTGACCAGCCGGGCAGGGGAGCGGCGACGCTGGCGCAGATCGCGATGACGAGCGGCGGAAAGGAGCGAATCGAAATTCCGCAAACCTGGGCGGATCTGCAATCGAGACCGCGTTACGTTGAATTGACTCCGTGGCTGCTCGTCGCGGCGGTGATTTTGTTTTTGCTGGAAATTTTCGAGCGTCGCACCGGATGGATTTCGCGATGGTTCACGCGCGCGCCCGCGGCGATTCAGGCGCAAAACGAAAGTGAAGAAGAACCGGCAACTGCTCCTCGCGCGACTGGAAATTTCTGGAATCGCTTTTTAGCAAAACGAAAATCCAGATCGAAATTGTCCGTTGCGCCGGCGGCGAAAACAAAGTCCGAAACGACCGCGAAGTCGAGCGGACCGAAAACGGAAGAAATACCAAAAGCGGATTCCAATCTCGACGCTTTCAAAAAAGCGCGCGAACGGGCGGAACGACGCACGAATCGGGAATAAAAAATTCAAAAAACCGAACACAACCACGGATGAACACCGATGGACACGGATGAAATAATTTCAGCAATCAACTTCGGAAACGGCGGAAACTACAGCCCTTCTTTCGAATATTCAAAATTCCGCCGAGACATTGTATTCCGAATCCGTGTCCATCGGTGTTTATCCGTGGTCGAATTCTCAACTCAGTTCTTCGCACCTTTATTTGATCAGGCCGGCGATGATTTTGGCGGCGCGTTCGGTGGCGCCTGGTTCGCCGAGGGTTGAGATGATTTTCGCGAGTTGCGTTTTGATTTCCACGCGGCGCGAATCATTTTGCAAAAGCGACAAAGCAGCGGAGGAAATATTTTCCGGCGTCGCGGCATTTTGAATGAATTCCGGAAAAACTTCTTCTCCGGCGAGAATGTTAGGCATTGTCAGGGATTTCACTTTTACAACCCGTTTCGCAATCTGATAAGTCATCGCGGACGTTTTGTACATCGTGACAGTTGGCACGCCGAAAAACGCGCATTCCATCGTCACGGTTCCGGTTGAGGCGATGGCTAGATCCGTTTGAGCGAGCGCGGATGGGAGATCGCCGATCTGAATTTCCAGTTTTTCGTTCACGCCAATGGTTTTCGCCAGTTGCGCAAGTGATTGGTTTGGAAGCACCATTTTTGCGGCGGCTTGCGGCTGTTTCTGGCGGATTAATTTCAACGCGCCGAGCATCACCGGCAAGTGACGTTTTAATTCGCTTTCGCGGCTGCCGGGAAGAAGGAGGATTCGCGGCGGACGATTTGCGATTGACGCGTTTTCGGAATCGCGCCGGACCGGTTGCGAGTTGCCATTCGCGAATCTGTCAATCATCGGATGGCCGACGAATTCGACGCGCAATTGCGGAACGCGCTGCGCGTACCAGTCTTTTTCAAAAGGGAAAATGCTCAGGAGCAAATCGTAATCGCCGGCGATCTGATACGCCCGTTCCGCGCGCGAAGCC
This sequence comes from Verrucomicrobiia bacterium, assembly GCA_035701135.1. Taxonomy (GTDB): domain Bacteria; phylum Verrucomicrobiota; class Verrucomicrobiia; order Limisphaerales; family DASXHY01; genus DASXHY01. The sequence goes on along the minus strand of DASSNZ010000040.1, from coordinate 626 downwards.
CAGACCTGCGGCGAAACGAATTGAACAATTTTAGGCTGCCAATCGTGAAACCAGCCGCGCCGGGAGCGGACGCGATTTTTGATTGCCTCGGCGAACCGGCGGTTGAAGCCGGAAAAATCCACGCACACGATGATTTGCGGCTGGCGTTCGGCGGCGAGTTTGACGAGTTGATTGAAGAGCCGGCGGAACTTGAAATAATTTTTCAACGCATCGGAAATGCCGATGACCGAATGCCTGGTCAGATCGAAGGCCAGTTCCACTCCGGCGTCTTTCATGCGTGGCCCGCCGGCGCCGAAAAATCTTGGTTCCAGTCCGGTGCGAAGCGGCTGAGTATCCGGGGTATAACTGATTTGGGCATTGGTCAATTCCCTGCGGAGGGCGATCACCAGTTCCGCCGCGAGTGTGTCGCCGCTGGCTTCTCCCGCGATGACCATGATTTGTTCGGGTTTCATTTTTAATCCGTGGAAAACTGAATACGTTTCCGTTTCATCTTCTGAAAATTACCACAACGCGCTGAAATTCCGTGGAAATTGTTCAAATCCGCGCTTGCCTTATCGCGAGTCTCCGCTATTTTTTGCAACTCCCGTCGGGCAAACCGCGGGCAAGAGTTAATTTAAACGATAGAT
>DASSNZ010000039.1:0-5247 GCA_035701135.1 Verrucomicrobiia bacterium | reverse complement strand
CAAATCCCTTGTTGAAAATCGGCGTTCTTCCGACTACAACTTGGCCGTTCCAAGGTCTGAAAAAAATTGTCCTGAATACGCCGGCCTGTTCGTCGTATTCAAAAGAGAAACATTTGTGCCGGAGTGCGAAATATGAAAATCACCGAAATTGCCTTCATCGCGTACGCGGTCAGCGACATGCCAAAGGCGCGCGCCTTTTATGAAAATGTCCTCGGCCTCAAACCCAATTCCGAATACGACGGCTCCGGCAATCCGAACTGGGTCGAATACGACATCGGCGCGGGCACGCTGGGCGTCGGTTGCGCGCCCGGGATGTGGGAGCCGTCTTCCAAAGGCGCTTCAGCGGCGCTCGAAGTCGCGAATTTCGACGAGGCGCTCGCCACTGTAAAGGCGAAGAACGTGCCAATCATCATGGGCCCGCACGAATTCCCGTCGTGCCGAATGGTGGTCATCGCCGATCCCGATGGAAACAGGATTTCGTTGCACAAACGAAAAAACGCATAGGAGATAATTATGAAAATCGCCATTATCGGAGCCGGGAACGTTGGAACCGCTTTAGGACGCGCCTGGTTGAAGCGCGGACATGAAATTGCGTTTGGCGTCCGAGACCCGAACAGCGCCAAAGCCCGGGAGTTAGTCGGGAAATTGCCTGCGGCGCGCGCGGTCACAAATGCCGAAGCGACGCGTGGGGCGGAAGTTGTCGTTCTGGCAACGCCATGGAGCGGCACCGAGGCAGCGGTCCGGTCCTGCGGAAATTTGAAGGACAAAATTCTCGTGGACTGCACCAACCCGCTCAAAGCGGACATCAGCGGGCTGGAATTGGGAACTACCACTTCCGGCGCGGAGCGAATCGCTGAATGGGCTGGAGGCGCGCAAGTATTCAAGGCGATGAACCAGGTTGGATTCCGGCTCATGGACGCGCCCGATTTCCCCGCGACGGTCAAACCAGTGATGTTTGTCTGCGGCGACGGCGCGCGGAAACCGGTGGTCATGCAGTTAGTCGAACAACTCGGCTTCGAAACGATTGATGCCGGCCCTTTGACGGTCGCCCGCTGGCTCGAACCCTACGCCATGTTGTGGATTCACCTGGCCGTCACGGGAAAAGTCAAAGGCGACTTTGCCTTTGCGCTGTTGCGAAAATAAAGACCGGAATGGAGAAAAATCCATGAGCAACAAAGCATCAGGAAACTTCAAAATTCTTTTTGTTGCCGGCTTTGGGCCAATCGTTAAAGACGCGGCCGAATCTCATAATTTCTATCTTGATGCCCTCGGTTTATCCTTCGAGAGGAATGGAGATTATTTACACACGCAGAAACTAAAAGGCGTCAAACATTTTGCGTTGTGGCCACTTTCCCAGGCGGCGCAATCCTGTTTTGGTTCAGCGACGTGGCCGTCTGGACTTCCGGCTCCTCAAGCATGGCTGGAATTCGATGTTGATAACATTGACGAAGCCACCGAAGCGCTGGAAAAAAGCGGACACAAATTGCTGACCCGCGCGCAAAAAGAACCGTGGGGACAAATTGTTACCCGCCTGCTCAGTCCCGAAGGATTATTAGTAGCAGTTAAGGTGACTCCAGAGATGCGCGAGTAAGCAAGTACTATTGGCGCACGAAAATTTCCGAGCTAAATCTTTAACCCTTAAAATTAACTATGAGAAAAGTTCGAGTTCTGGTCGGCACGAAAAAAGGCGCGTTCGTTTTGACGTCGGATGGCGCGCGGAAAAATTGGGACGTGAGCGGGCCGCATTTTGCCGGCTGGGAAATTTATCACGTGAAAGGATCGCCGGCGGATCCAAATCGCATTTACGCGTCGCAATCCAGCGGGTGGTTCGGGCAGATCATTCAGCGTTCCGATGACGGCGGCAAAACGTGGAATCCGCCCGGAACGAAACCGGAAGATTTGATGGGGCCGGATGGTTTTCCCAAAGGCGAGAGCAACATGTTTCTCTACGAAGGCGCGATCGGCACGCACAAGTGGTACGACGGCACGCAACATCCGTGGGAGTTCAAGCGCGTCTGGCACATCGAACCGTCGCTGACCGACCCGGACACGGCGTTTGCGGGCGTGGAAGACGCGGCGATTTTCAAAACCACAGACGGCGGAAAATCGTGGAAGGAACTTTCCGGCTTGCGCGCAACGAAAGGAAATCTCTGGCAACCGGGCGCAGGCGGAATGGCGGTTCACACGATTTTGCTCGATCCAAAGAATCCGCAACGAATGTTCATCGCGATCTCTGCGGCGGGCGCATTCCGCACCGACGACGGCGGCAAAACATGGAAGCCGATCAATCGCGGGCTGAAATCGAACTACGAATTGCCTGATCCCGACGCGGAAGTCGGCCATTGCGTTCATCGCATTGCGCTGCATCCGTCGCGTCCCGACACGTTGTTCATGCAAAAACATTGGGACGTGTTGCGCACCGACAACGCAGGCGAGGAATGGCGCGAAGTGAGCGGAAATCTGCCGACCGATTTTGGTTTTCCAATTGATGTTCACGCGCACGAGCCGGAAACGATTTACGTCGTGCCGATCAAGAGCGATTCGGAACATTATCCGCCGGACGGAAAATTGCGCGTGTATCGCAGCAAAACCGGCGGCAACGAATGGGAAGCGCTCACGAACGGTCTGCCACAAAAAGATTGTTACGTGAACGTGCTGCGTGATGCGATGTGCGTGGATCAATTGGATGATTGCGGAATTTATTTCGGCACGACGGGCGGACAGGTTTATTGCTCGCCGGATGGCGGCGATTCATGGAACGCGATTGTTCATGATCTGCCGGCGGTTTATTCGGTCGAGGTGCAGACGTTGAAGTAATCAAACGTGAAAGCGAACCAATCATCGGAGCGCGGGTCTGTGACCCGCAGCAGCTTCGCCAGCCCTGATGGTATAGATAAATCAGACGCAACTCGCTCCTCCATGCGCTGCGGCTTACAGAGCCACGCTCCTTTTCAATGATTCGCGTTCAGCTTCCATTTCATTTGCGCAACCTCGCTCGTATCGAAGGCGAAGTGCAGATTGACGTGCCGGAACCGGTGACAATCGGCGCCGTACTCGATGCGATTGAAAAGCGTTATCCGGTTTTACGCGGGACGATTCGCGACCACGGCACGATGAAGCGTCGTCCGTTCGTCCGATTTTTCGCGTGCAAAGAAGATTTGTCGCTCGAACCGATGGAAACAAAATTGCCCGAAGCAATCGCGAATGGAACGGAACCGTTTCTCATCATCGGAGCAATCGCTGGAGGTTGAATTTATTATAGAAATTCAATCCTATCATTTTCTTCGGAACATTTATATTCATCGCGGTCTATCAGGGAAACACCCCGGTTCCCACCTAACATGAAGTGATTTTGATCGGACCAGCCAGGGCAATTCTTTCGGCTATTGGCTCGTATATTGTAAGGCAGAAGATTAAAGCAAGGGCTATGGCAACATGGGTTTTTGTAGTTATTCTGTTTCTTACGTTACTACATTCTCTTGACATTATCCGCCATTGGCTCTAACTGACGGCATGAACACAATATCTAACTTAAGTTCACAACAACTCAGACAGGCTGCGAATCTGAAGGAGAAGATCGCGGACCTGGAAAAAGAACTCTCCCGGATTTTAGGTTCAAGCGCGTCAGCGCCGGCCCAAAATGGCGGCCCGCGGCGACGCCGAAAAATGAGCGCCGCCACAAAGGCGAAGCTGGCCGCCGCCGCGCGCGCTCGATGGGCGGGAATCAAGGGAAAACAAAAATCCAAGGCAGCGCCCAAAACAGCGAAAGCCAGAGGAACAAAGAACAGAGGCCCGATGAGTCCCGCCGCGAAAGCGAAGCTTGCCGCCCGAATGAGAGAAATCTGGGCCGCCAGAAAACAGGCGCAAAAGAAGTAGAACTTCCCACGCGCCACTGCCACTCAATTCCACTCCGCGATTGAAATAGAACTTCCAGGCCCTTCCCCCAGGTGATCTATCCCGGGAAAACACTTTCCCGGGAATTTACTTTATCCACCGGGGAAGGACTTTCGAAAGCAAGATGGACAAACTATTATCGCGATGAAAGATCACATCGCATTTTTCCAGTCAACGTAAATTGGATTCTGTTTTTGTATCGCACTTTTTTCCAACCACACGGAACCATAGATAGTAATGAATTCAGGTTTCTTCGATTAAGAGGAAATCCGAAAAACATTTTCCAACCAAAAGAAAAGTTCGAATCACTGAAGTCCCGGTGAGTTGCGAACCACCAGATCCGTTACATTTTCAAATCGAGACGGTGAAGTTCCATCCGCAGTCTGCGCTTTGAAGTTATCAATAGTCAGTCCTTTCACATCGGAGCAGATGATGGCCGGGCGCAAATCTTCTTTTTCAAAACCGACATTGATGTTCGCCAGTTCCAGATCTTTGGCGTGCCGGGCAAAAACACCGTACGCGGGCAGCGTTCCAAGCCTACCCGGCTCGGGATAGCCGGTTCCAAGTTCCTTCGGCGAAATCGCCGCGTCCTTTTTAGTTCCGCCGCCAACGCTGTTGATCCGGATATTTTCCAGGCGAATGCCTTCGATCGGTTGTTCGGGCAAACCCATGATCTGAATGCCGCTCATTTTTCCCACACCATCGGCGATCACGTTTGAAATCAAAATATTTTTCGCGCGGCTGTCAGTGGTCAATCCCGGCGTGCGGTTCCGTTTTCCCGTCGTGATGTAAATCGCGTACTCCGGAACGTCCATCATCGTGAGATTGTTGATCGTGATGTTTTCCATGATGCCGCCGTCCACTTCTTCGAGCGCCAATCCTTTGCAACTGCGAAACGTGCAGTTTGCCACGGTGCAATTGCGAAAACCGCCGCTGGATTCCGTGCCGAATTTAATCCGGCCATTGCGGCCTCTGCCCGGCTTCATCGTGCCGTCGAGCAGCGTGCCTTCCTCAAATCCGGAAACCTGGCAATTGACAATCGTGAGATTTTCCGTGATTCGCGTTTCGCCCAGTGCGTAGGTGCTTTTCGGGCAAAGCGCGTCGTCATTCGGCGAATTGATGCGGCAGTTGGAAACCATCGTGTTGCGGCAGCAATCAATGTCAATGCCGTCGCGATCGGTATCCATCGTGACATTGTCCGCCGTCAGGTTGTCGCAACCGGTGACAAGAATCGCAAAATGCCCGCCGTGAAAAATCGTGATGTCGCGAATCAAAACGTTTTTGCAGAGCTTGAGCGCAATGGCTTTGTTTCCGAGCCGGACGGGCGGCATATTGATCGGTTTTGGATTCCGC
>DASSNZ010000038.1:0-6421 GCA_035701135.1 Verrucomicrobiia bacterium | reverse complement strand
CGGCGGCGGCAATCGCGACGAGCGTTTCGTGGCTCATCACAAAAAACGGCGGGCGATTTCCGCCAATCGCCTCGGTTTCGCGCCATTGCCAAAGTTCGCGAAGAATCGCCAGCGCCGCGCGGCCCAGCAGATGGCTTCCCTTGACGCGCCAGACGGAATCCGGATCCGGCTCGCGCGGCTGGGTGCATTCGAAAATCAAACGCGCGCAGGATTCCTGATGCCAGGCCAACCGATGTTTCGATTCCAATTCGGTGCGCAATTTTCCCTCTAGCGAACGAAGAAAATGCGTATCGTTCCGCGCGTAGGTTTCCATCCGGTCCGTGAGCGGACGCAAAGCCCAATTCGCTTTCTGTGGACCTTTTTCCAGTTTCACGCCGAGAAATTTTTCCACGAGATTGCTGTAGCCGAATTGCCGCTCGCCCAGCAATCGCGCGGCGAGCATCGTGTCGAAAATCGCGGCGGGAATAAATTTGTGATGCCTTTCCAGCAGACGCAAATCGTAATCCGCGCCGTGCATGATGAGTTCGTGCCCGCCAATCGCGTCGAGAAACGGATCGAGATCAATTCCCGAAAGCGGATCCACCAGTTCGTCGCCCGCAGTCGTGCTGATCTGAATCAAACAAACTTTTTCCGGATACGCATGAAGGCTGTCCGCCTCGGTATCCACCGCGATCCACGCGGCGGTTTTCAGTTGAGTGAGAAATTCGGTGAGCTTTTGGTCGGTATCAATCACGGGAAAAACTTGGATACGGACGATTAAATGCAACTGCGGGGCGGGAATTGGCGCGCAAAGTCACGTCCATCATTTGCTGACGCCCCTTTCGCTCGCGCGGACGAACTGAAGCAGGTATTCCACTTCGGCGAGCATCGGCAATTCTTTTTCGATTCGCGCGAGCGCGTTGGAAATCGTCAATCCTTCGCGAAACAGAATCTTGTAAGCCTGGCGCAACGCCGTTTGCGCTTCTTCGGAAATGCCATTGCGATCCAGCCCGATTTTATTGATTGTGCGCGTCACCGCCGGATTTCCGTCGGCCAGCATAAACGGCGGAACGTCCTGCACGACTTTCGAGCAGCCGCCGATCATGGACATTTTGCCGACGCGACAAAATTGATGCACCGCCGAAATACTGATAACCGCGTAATCTTCCACTGTCACATGGCCGCCGAGCGTCGCGGCATTCGACATAATGATATGATTTCCCAATTTGCAATCGTGCGCGACATGGCTGTAGGCGAGAATATGATTATGCGAGCCGATCACCGTCGCGTCGCCTTCGCCGGTCGCGCTGTGGATCGTGACATATTCGCGAAAGGTATTGTGATCGCCGATTTCCGTTCGGGTGATGCCGCCTTTCCATTTCAAATCCTGCGTTTTGAGTCCGATGCTGGCGAACGGAAAAATTTCGTTATCCGCTCCAAGCGTCGTGTGCCCGTCAACAACGACGTGCGAATGCAATCTGCAATTCGCGCCAAGCGCGACGTTTTCGCCGATGACGCAATACGGTCCGATTTTGCAGCCCGCACCAATCCGCGCTTCCGGGTGAATCACCGCCGAGGGATGAATCGAAATCATACGTCAGCTTCGCGCAACCATGAACGTGACTTCCGCCTCGCTGACCGTTTCGCCGCGCACCTTGCAAACGCCTTTGGCCTTGCCAAGTTTGCCGCGCATTTTCGTCATTTCCACCTCGATGACCAGAACATCGCCGGGAACAACGGGCTTGCGCCATTTCACATTTTCCGCCGCCATGAAATAAGCGATCTGCCCGAGATTTTCGATGCGTCTCAACATGAGAATTCCCGCCACCTGCGCCATCGCTTCGAGCTGCAAAACGCCGGGCATGACCGGATGTCCCGGAAAATGGCCTTGAAAAAACTGTTCGTTCATCGTGACGTTTTTAATCGCTCGAATGAAATTGCCGTCAATTTTCGTCACGCGATCCACCATTAAAAACGGAAAACGATGCGGCAGAATCCGCATGATTTCATTCACGTCCAGCGCGCCGGATTCGTCCGGAATCCCCATCGCGGCCTTCGCGTCGTCCTCGCTTGCGGCAACCGGCGGCGGACCGAATGCCTGCGCCGCGCGCAGCGGCTTTTGCATTTGCGCGTGAATGAGCCGAGCCATTTCACAGTTCGCCATGTGACTGGGTTTGACCGCAATCAAATGTCCCTGCAATGGCCGGCCTGCAAGCGACAGATCGCCGACAATGTCGAGAATTTTGTGGCGGACAAATTCCTCCGGATAACGCAGCGGCTCGGTCGTCAGCACCGCGTCATCGCGAATGACCACGGCGTTTTCCAGACTGCCGCCGCGGATCAATCCGTTTTTGATCAGGTATTCGATCTCCTCGTAAAAACAAAACGTGCGCGCGTTCGAGAGTTCCGCCTCCCACGTTTTCGGATTCACTTCGACGCTGTAAAATTGCGTGAAACGTCCGCTTTTATCCGCGCTCGTGCAGGTGATTTTAAATCCGTCGTGCGGAAACAAAGTCATTTCCGTTTCGCCCAATTCCAATTCAATCGGCGCGGTGATTTTGTAAACATCCCGTTTTTCATTTTGCGGCGCGATGCCGGCGCTCTGAATCAGTTTGCAAAATTCACGCGAACTGCCGTCGGCGATCGGCGGCTCGTTCGCATCGAGTTCCACAATCGCATTATCAATCTGATATCCGGCGAACGCAGCGAGGACATGCTCAACCGTGTGGACGCGCGTGTTGCCCTTCGCGAGCGTGGTGGAACGGTTGGTTTCTCCCACATTTTCCACGCGCGCCTCAATTTCCGGTTTGCCATCCAGATCAATGCGGCGAAAACGAATTCCCGAATTCGGCGCGCCCGGCAAAAAAGTCATGTTGACCCGATTGCCGCTGTGCAATCCGATGCCGGAAAACGTGGCCGGGCGATTGAGAGTTTGCTGGTGTAGCACGCGAAGATTAAACAAATCGCCGCCGCCCTTGGCAAGCGACATAAAGGCTTCCGGAACCATGCGGTCAAAATTCAACCACGGATGGACACGGCGCGGCGAAGCCGCCACTAAAAAAAACGCGGAGACGCTGAGAACGCGGAACAGCGCGGAGAAAATGCCGCTCCGCGAGACTCTGCATTCTCCGCGTCTCCGCGTTAAAAAATTTACGTAATTTTTGAAGTAAAATTTTTCAGTTCTACGGATGTTTTCCCAAAAATCCGTATTCATCCGTGTCCATCCGTGGTTAAAAATCCATTCACCCGTTCGCCCGCGTTGTCATTCACGGCCATTCGTGGTTATCTGTCGGCGCATGAATTCTTTCGATGGCGAACTCAATCGGCGTCTCGACGCTTTGCGCGCGCAAGGCCTGCGCCGCGAATTACGCCGCGTGGATTCCGCCCAGTCGCCGCGCATTGAAATCGGCGGGAAACCGCTGCTGAATTTTTCCTCGAACGATTATCTCGGCCTTGCAAATCATCCCGCGCTCAAGGAAGCCGCGATTCGCGCCATTGAAAAATTCGGCGCCGGCGCCGGCGCGTCGCGCCTCATTTCCGGCTCGCTCGCGCCGCATCATGACCTCGAAGAAACTCTGGCGCGCTTCAAAGACGCCGAAGCCGCGCTGACATTTTCCACCGGCTACGCCACGGCGCTGGGAACGATTTGCGCGCTCCTCGGCAAAGACGACGTGATTATTTTGGACAAACTCGTTCACGCATCCATCGTGGACGCCGCGCGATTGTCCGGCGCAAAACTCCGCGTTTTCGCCCACAACGATCTGGACGATCTGGAACAAAAATTAAAATGGGCGAACGCACGGCAGTTGGAAAAAACCGGCCCGAACGAAATTCAACCGCGCATTTTAATTGTCACTGAATCCGTTTTTTCCATGGACGGCGATCTTTCGCCGCTTCGGGAAATTATCGCGCTGAAGGAAAAATATGACGCGTGGCTGATGGTGGATGAAGCGCACGCGACAGGTCTTTACGGAACGCATCGCCGCGGACTCGCAGAACAACTCGGCGTGAGCAATCGCATTGAAATTCAAATGGGCACGCTCGGCAAAGCGTTAGGCGCGAGCGGCGGCTATATTGCCGGCTCCCGCGCGCTCGTTGATTATCTGATAAATCGCGCGCGCAGTTTTATCTTCAGCACCGCGCCGGTTCCCGCCGCCGCAGCCGCCGCAAACGCCGCGATTCAACTCGTCGAATCCGGCGAAGGCGAAAATCGCCGCAATACGCTGTGGGAGCGCGCGAAATTTTTTCAATCTTTGCGTCGTTCGCCCGACATCTTCCAAAGCGCGATCGTTCCAATTATTCTCGGCGAAGAATCGCGGGCGACCGCCGCCGCCGATTTTTTGCGGGCGGAAAATATTTTCGTTCCGGCGATTCGTTATCCAACCGTCGCGCGCGGCGCGGCGCGATTGCGTGTCGCATTGACTACTTCGCATTCCGCCGAAGAAATTTCGCGGCTCGCGCAGTCTTTGGAAAAAATTGAAAATCTCGATTCGAAAGTTTGAAATGGAACGGCTCGCGCAATTGGATCATCGCTTCGTCTGGCATCCGTTCACGCAAATGCGTGATTGGCTCAAGCGCGAGCCGATCATCATCGAATCCGGAAACGGCGCGACGCTGCGCGACACCAAAGGCCGCGAATATCTCGACGCGAATTCCTCGATCTGGACCAATCTCCATGGCCATAATCATCCGAAACTTAACTCGGCCATCGCGCGGCAACTGAAAAAAATCGCGCACAGTTCCGCGCTGGGATTTGCGAACGAACCGGCATCGCTGCTGGCGGAACAACTTGTCAATGTCGCAAATCCTGGACGAATTTACGATTTACGATTTTCGCTTGACGCGCACAAAAACTCATCGGCGCGCCCGTCGTCAATCGTCAATAGTAAATTGCAAAAAGTGTTTTTTTCGGATGACGGTTCGACGGCGCTCGAAGTCGCGCTCAAGCTCGCGTATGAATTTACGCGCCGAACGCGCGGCCCGAATTCCCGCCCTAAATGTCTTTCACTTGAAGGCGCGTATCACGGCGACACGACGGGCGCGGTTTCGCTCGGACACATTGATCTGTTTCACAAAGCGTATTCGGGATTGCTTTTCAAAACCGACAAAGTTCCCGCGCCTTGTTGTTATCGCTGTCCATTCAATCGCGCGAAACCCGAACGCGCCGACGCGAGACAAACCCGAAAATGCAACTGGGAATGCGTGAATGCGGTGGAAAAGAAATTCAGCGCGCAAAAAAAGCGCGGCAACCCTTACGCGGCGTTTGTGTTCGAGCCGCTCATGCAGGGCGCGGCGGGAATGATCGCGCAGCCGGAAGGCTGGCTGGCGCGCGTCGCGAAAATCGCCCGCGAACACGGCGCGCTGCTGATCGCGGACGAAGTGATGACGGGATTTGGAAGAACAGGAGTTGGCAAATCCGAAATCGGAAATCGGGAATCCAATATTTTATTCGCGTCGCATCACGAAGGTGTTCAGCCGGATTTTCTCTGCGTTGCGAAAGGATTGACCGGCGGTTATCTGCCGATGGCGGCAACGCTTACGACGCAAACTGTTTTCGACGCTTTTCTCGGCAAATACGAGGAATTCAAAACTTTTTTTCACGGCCACAGCTTCACCGGAAATCAACTCGGCGCGTCGTCAGCGCTGGCAAGCCTGGAAATTTTGCAAACGGAAAATTCCATTCGCGCGCGACGAAATCTCGAAGCGCATTTGCGCGAGCAATTGCAAACGCTCTGGACGTTGCCGAATGTCGGCGATATTCGGCAGGTTGGACTGGTCGCGGGCATTGAACTGGTGCGCGATTGGAAAACGCGCGAGCCGTTCGATTGGCGCGAGCGAGCCGGCATTCGCGTTTGCGAAGCGATGGCGAAACGCGGCGTGCTGACGCGCCCGGTGGGAAATGTGATTGTAATTATGCCGCCGTATTGCACGACGGCAGCGCAGGCGCGGAAAATCATGGCCGCAACGCGGGATTCGATTCGGGAAATTTTTGAGTAGTGTGCCGTCGGCACATTTGTTGAATCGGTTTTCCGTTGCGCATCGGGATAAACCCCATTTGCGTCGCGGATTTTGTCTCGCAGAATTCGCGTTCGATGAATCGAATTTATTCTTTGTCCATCGCGGGGTGGATCGCCGGTTGCATTTCCTTTTCCGCGATGGCGCAGGTCAATGTGCTGACCTATCACAACAATAATTCCCGAACCGGAGCCAATCTCAACGAAACCATTCTCACTCCGCAAAATGTCAATCCAACTCAATTCGGAAAATTATTTTCCTGCGACGTGGACGGACATATTTACGCGCAGCCGCTTTACGTTTCCGGTTTAAATATTCCGGGCCAGGGAACGCATAACGTCGTTTTTGTCGCGACCGAGCATAACGATGTTTACGCGTTTGACGCGGACAGCAATTCGGGCGCGAACGGCGGATTGCTCTGGCACGT
>DASSNZ010000037.1:0-16733 GCA_035701135.1 Verrucomicrobiia bacterium | reverse complement strand
TCTAACGACCCAAGCTCAGCGACCCGGCACTCGGGACGCTCCAATTGCAAACCACGACGCTATGCCGGGTTCGCTGCAGCGCATGGTTAGGCCGCATTGTGTCCTCCTCTTCTGACGAGTGTGAAATCGTGCGCCATCATCGCTGTCCCAAGGACAACGCCATCGCTCAGTCGGCGTGTGCGAATGAGACCGATACCGTGCTCTGCCTCAGGATCAATCTCGAAAACCGTGTGCTCGTTGCCCCACACGTCGCGAACGATGTCGCCAACGCCGAACGGCAGCGTCGCCGGATCGACAGGAGTAATGCTCGCTGACCGGAGTGGGTCGTCTTTCTTTCTGAGGCGATTGAAGAAGCTCATGGAGTGAAGCGGCCTAACAGGTGGTTAAGCAGATGTGGGCAGAACCGCCGTTCTGCCTATTCTCTTTGGGTTCATTTCTGGAGCTTAGCGTTTTTATTGGCTTCTGTCAAAAGTTTTCCCTAAATTGGCGGTCGTGACCTCCCCAACAAAACCAGAAGTTTCGCCTCGAAAAATGCTTTCGGAAGTCGCGCATGACAAATTGCGGGCCGGGCATTATTCAGATCGAACAGAGGAAGCGTATCTGGGCTGGATCCGACGGTTCATCAAATTCCATCGCGGACGGCATCCGCGCCAGATGGGCGCGACGGAAGTGACTTCGAATTTTCACTATCCGTGTCTCTGATTCATCCGACTTTTCTACATTTGCCTCTCATGTCAAGCCCGCGCGGCAACGTTGGCACATCAAGCCGACGGCATCCTCGAATGGCCGATTGCGCCGGCGGTCGCCGAAGAAGCGAGCCAAAAAAACATAATATTGCTTGTCGTCTTCTGTTCCCGAATCCCGTTGGGATTCTCAATTGTCCAAAGCGCATTCAAGGATGGTTTGCTGAAATTTTCCACCAACATTGAAATCGGAAAACTCCTTTTCACCCGCGCTCCAGACTCCGCTTCACTCCGTTGCGCTGCGCGGGTTCACGTTTCTGAAAACAAAAGAAAAACATTCAACACCAACCGCGTTATTCACAACCCTTATAGGAGTACGGTATCAGGCCGATGGTTTTTTGCTGACATACAATAATCTGTGAGTGATGTATCCGAACAATGCTGCTGGCAACCGCAAATAAAAGGAGCGATAGCTAAACAGTAAAGTATCGTGACAAATGTAGAAATCACAGCCTCAAGAACAGAATGATGCTCTGGATAAAGGACAGTGGTTCCTTGGAGGATGCCGACAGGCAGACCTGGTGCAACCGTTCCAATAACAAATGAAAGCACCACCACATGCCAAAGCGGTTTGCGCCTCATAATCAAAGAGACGATGAAGCCGCAAAGTCCGGCAATGCCCACAAAAATGATCATAATCGGTCTAACAGCTATTATGCCAAACCGACGTTTGGCCTGGCTCGGGCCGGTTTGGTCTATTCGGCGGTGCATGAAGTCAATTAAAGATGGTCTTTGGAGCCGGGCAAATTATTTGTTTGGCCTGTTCATGAGCGCCATTTCGCGAATCCGACGAATCACTTTCATTTCACCGGATTCCGGCGCGCGTCTGCCAGATTCGTGATAATTCGTGAAATCCGTGTCTGAGTTTTTCAATTTCAGGAACGCAAAAGGCGCATCGTGAAATTCCGGCGAGTACCCCTGTTGATTTTCGCCCGCCTTCTTGATTTCTCCGTTTTTTGCAATACTCTCCTGTGCTCGATTTTATGCAACTGAACAATGACGAAATCCGCCGTTACTCGCGGCATCTGATTCTGCCCGAAGTCGGTTTGGCGGGCCAAAAGAAAATAAAAAGCACCAGCGTTTTCTGCATCGGCGCGGGCGGCCTCGGTTCGCCCATCGCGATGTATCTGGCCGCCGCCGGCATCGGCAAAATCGGCATTGTGGATTTCGACATGGTGGATGAATCCAATCTGCAACGACAGATTCTTCACACCGATGCCGACGTGGGCCGGTCCAAGGCGCAATCCGCCATGGAAACCATTCGCGGCATCAATCCGAATGTGGAAGTCGTCCTGCACGAAACGCGCATCACTTCGGAAAACGCGCTGGATCTGATTCGCCCCTACGACATTGTCGTGGACGGCACGGACAATTTCCCGACGCGCTATTTGACGAACGACGCCTGCGTGCTTTTGAAAAAGCCGAATGTCTATGGCTCAATTTTCCGTTTTGAAGGACAGGCCAGCGTTTTCGCGCCGCATCTGGGCGGGCCGTGTTATCGCTGTCTTTATCCCGAACCGCCGCCGCCGGGAATGGTTCCGAGTTGCGCGGAAGGCGGCGTGCTCGGCGTTTTGCCGGGAATTGTCGGCTGCATTCAGACGACGGAAATTTTGAAACTCGCGCTGGGCAAAGGCAATCCGCTCATCGGGCGGCTTTTGTTGTTCAACGCGCTCGACATGAAATTCCGCGAATTGAAATTGCGGCGCGATCCGCAATGCCCGGTTTGCGGCGATCATCCGACGATCAGGGAATTGATTGATTATGAAATGTTCTGCGGCATCACGCCCGAGCCGGAAAATCCCGAGGCCAATCCCGACGAAGTGACCGTTCAGGAAATGAGGCAGGCGCTGGAAAATCCGAAGTTGAACATCAAGGTCGTTGATGTGCGCGAGCCGGACGAATACGAGATTGCGCACGTGGACGGCGTGCCGCTGCTGCCGCTGAGCGAGATCGAGGCGCGGTTCACCGAACTGGATCCGAACCAGCAATATTATCTGCATTGCAAGAGCGGCGTGCGTTCGCTGAAGGCGCTGAATTTTCTGCGCGGGCAGGGTTTTAAATACGTCAAAAGCGTGAAAGGCGGCATCACCGCGTGGGCGGAGGAGATTGATCCGAACGTGCCGAAATATTAATCGCGAAAAACCCACCGGCGAAAATATTTTTAGCTCGTGCTAAAAAATATTTAATTTGTCCCGGTGAACCGTGAAGAGCGGTTCAGAGTGCCGTTCAGTCGCGCGCACATGAGCATTGAATCAAAAATGGCTGGCTATTACGCGGAACGAGCGCGGGAATATGAGCGCATTTATCATAAGCCGGAGCGCCAGGATGATTTGCGGCGGTTACGCGAATTCGTTGAAAGCACATTTTCCGGCGCGGATGTTTTCGAGGTGGCTTGCGGCACGGGATATTGGACGGAGGTTTTGGCGCGTTCGGCAAAATCAGTGTTCGCCACGGATATCAACGAGGAAGTTTTGAGTATCGCTCGTTCCAAAATCATTGGGAAACCGCGCGTCATATTTAGAAAAGAGGATGCCTACGCGCTGCCAATTCTCTCACAGAAATTCACGGGCGGCTTTTCCTGTTTTTGGTGGTCACACATTCCGAAAGCCAGGATTCGGACATTTCTCAACAACTTTCATCGGCTTTTATCTCCGAAAGGTACGGTCGTGTTTATTGACAATGTTTTCGTGGGAGGAAACAGCACTCCGATTTCGCGCAAAGATGAGCATGGCGACACGTTTCAGATTCGCAGGTTGGACAATGGGAACACGCATGAGGTGCTAAAAAATTTTCCAACTGAATCGGAATTGATTTCCGCCGTGGATGGCTTGGCGTCCGATGTGAAAATCGAATTTCTACGCTACTATTGGATTTTGAGTTATACGCCGGAAATTCACGACTGAGTCAGACCTGGTTTTTCGAATTCGCCGAAAGTTTTTCTTCCGGGGTTTCGTCCCCACTTGAATCCGCGCCAAACACGCGTTTGTTTAACACGAACGCTGAAGACTATGAGCATTCCTCCCATTCATCCGGCGCTGGTGCATCTGCCGATTGCGTTTGTGCTTTTGTCTGTCATAGCCGATTTCGCGGCGCGCGCCAGCAAACGCGAATCGCGCCGGGCGGCATTCCGATCCATTGGATTCTGGTCGCTCGTCGCCGCTTTGGTCGGCGGCGGATTGACGATTGCGGCCGGTTACCTGGACATGAACCGCGCCGCGCTCGCGCCGACAACGCATGAACTGGTGGATTTGCACATGACCATCGGCTGGATTCTGGCCGCGACGCTTCTGGTTCTTACGATTTGGCGCTGGCTGATCTGGCATCGCGGCCAGATGACCATCAACACCAGCTATCTCGTTGCCGGCGTTCTCGTGCTAGGCCTTACGTTTTTTCAGGGTTGGTATGGCAGCGAAATGGTTTATTCGTACGGAGCGGGCGTCGCGGCTGCGGGCCAGGGAACCGAAAACGCGGAGGCGGCGCAAAGCCGGTTGATCGCGGTGCGCGATGCGCTTGAACCGGGAACGGCGATGGGCGGCGCGGAATCGCCCGGAGGCACAAATCAGGCGCATGGCGTCGGGCCGTGAGATTCGCGTGTGAATAGTTCTTTTCAATTTCCACCATGCCGGGCAAGTTGATCGCATGATTCCGAACGAAGAGGCTAATGCTCCTTCCCAACAATCCGGTGAAACACCGGAAACCAAGGCCAGACGCCGCTCCCGGCGCGGAGGCCGCCGCCATTCAAAACGGCGCGGCGCAAAGCCGTCCGAACCGCAATCCAGTGAGCAGGTCGCAGAGAAAAATCCGGCGGAAAACGCCGAAGCCACAACTCCAGCCACTTTTTCCGAAACCGGTTCCGAATACCAAACCGATCAGCCCGCCGAGGAAACTCAGAAAATCCGCGAGGAACCCGAACGCGAAACTCACGGCCACACACCGCGCGAAACGCGGACGGAACACCCGGCGCATTCCACGCATTCGCCGCGTGAACAGCATCGCCCGGAACGCGAATCCCGCGCCGAGCGGCGTTCCGAGCCGAAACCGGATCTTGCGCCGAAAAATCCCGGTGTTACGCAAGCGATTGAACAGGTTTCGCGCGTCATCGAGGAATTGAAGCATGTGCTGGAGGAAATGGAGGAAGTCCTTGAAACGCTCGAACTTGCCGAACGGCAGAAAATTGATGACGAGCGCGAGATTGACAATTTAAACCGCACGCTTCAGAAGTTGCATCGTCCGCAACAACAACACGGCGGCGGACGCCACGGCCATTAACCCGTCGAAAAAATTCAGTCGGAACACCCAGGTTTGCGGGATTATTTTTCGAAGCCAAATTGAATTCCGTTGTGTTGTTCGAGTTCTCTTGCGGTAAATTGGTTGCGGCATAAAATGATGATTTCCGATTCGTTGGTTCAATCCGCAGGCCGTCTTCGCAACGCCGTGAACAAACTCCGTTTCGCGCCGCCGGTGGAGCATGTCTATAATCCGCTGGATTACGCCTGGGCCGCGCACGAATTGTATTTGCGCCGTTTCGGAACGGGGCGGCGCCGCGTGGTTTTTCTCGGCATGAATCCCGGCCCGTTCGGCATGACGCAGACCGGCGTGCCGTTCGGAGAAATCGCCGCCGTGCGCGACTGGCTCGGGATTCAAGCCGAAATCGGAAAACCGCCGCGGGAGCATCCGAAACGGCTGATTACCGGATTTCATTGCGCGCGGTCGGAAGTCAGCGGACAACGGCTTTGGGGGCTTTTCGCGAAACGCTTCGGCGCGGCGGAAAATTTTTTCGAGCAACACATTGTGATCAATTATTGCCCGCTGGTTTTTCTGGAAAGCACCGGAAGAAATCGCACGCCGGACAAACTTTTGCCCGCGGAAAAAATGCCGCTGTTCGCCGCGTGCGACCGGCATATTCTGGAGATTGCGCGCGCGCTGGAACCGGAATGGATTATCGGCGTGGGCGATTTCGCGGCAAAACGCGCCGCCGAAATTTTTTCCAAAGATCCGGTGAAGCTTGGCCGCATTCTGCATCCGAGTCCCGCGTCGCCGCTGGCAAATAAAGACTGGGCCGGAACGGCGACGGCGCAATTGATCGCGCTCGGTGTCTGGCGCTGAATTTACTTCGGTGGATTCTGCAAAACCGTTCCATCCTCCGAAATCAGCATCGGCGCGGCGAAAGGCTGGTCCTTGAAAGTCACCTGATAATATATGTCAGGCCCGACCGTGATCTTGTTGACGAAACCGACTTCGGACGTGGGCGCTTTTTCCTGAATGACCTTGGCGACCTTCACCGGCAAATCGCTGAAACGGACGCCGTTCACCGGCCCCCCGCTGAACGCGCCGATGTTGTTTTCTCCGGCGGCCACGGCGACGGCTCCGTTCGGGTAAAGCACGCTTCCATTTTGCGAAACGTAAAGCGGCGGAAAAAGGGCCGGGTCCTGGAAATGCACTTCATAGACAACGCGATTTGCCATGTTGGTTTTGAGGATTTCGCGCATTTCCACCGCGCCGATTTGCGAGCGGATGGCGCTTTGCGCCGCCGGAGGAAGCCCGGCGAATTCCGCGCCCGGCGAGGAAAGCGGATCGTGATAAGGATATTCCACGCGTTTGGAATGCGAGGCGCATCCGGCGCAAAACCCGAAAACAAGCGTGAGCCACAAGTATTTCATAATTCAATCGCTGGCTGCTGGAGGACAGCCAGCGTCATCATTCAGTCAGAGCCGGACTTTCGTGCGCCTCTGATCCTGAGGATGAAATCTCAACAGGGCGTCAGCGTCCAGTCCAGTTTATCTTCCGCAGACGGAAATTACATGGGGTGAGTTACCGCCGGTTTTGGGAATATCGAATCTCGAATGCGGAATGGACATCATTTAACCACGAGGCGCGAAAGGATTTTCCGGCAGAAGAAAACTGAGTTTGAAAATGTTCGATGACAGAAAAAATTTTCCCATCGGCAGATCAGCGTTCGATTTTTCCCGTTCGATGTTGATTTGAAAATTTCCTTCCGAGGCGCTTCTTGACTCACCGGGAACGTCCAATAAAATCCCAGCATGTCATTTTATTTTCGTTTGCTGGAATCCCGCACCGTTTCTCCCGAGTCATGAAACGGCGTCCCTCGATTCTCGTCATTTTTCTAACCGTTTTCATTGACCTGATCGGCTTCGGAATTGTTGTTCCGCTTTTGCCGCTTTATACACGCGAATTCGGCGCGCATGGAATTGTGATCGGCATCATTTTTTCCGTGTACTCGGCCGTGCAATTTATTTTTTCGCCGATCTGGGGAAAACTTTCGGATCGTATCGGGCGGCGTCCGATTTTGTTGATGAGCACGGCGGGAGCGTGTGTATCCTACGTCATTTTCGCGCTCGCGTCCGGCGCGACGAATCCTTCGCTCGCGCTGGGACTGATTATATTTTCAAGAATCCTTGCCGGAATTTGCGGAGCCAATATCACCGTTGCCCAGGCCTATGTCGCGGACATTACGCCGGCGGAAAAACGCACCAAAATGATGGGCATTGTCGGCATGGCCATTGGTCTGGGATTTGTCTTCGGCCCCGGCATCGGCGCGCTCAGTCTGAGCGGAATCGGAATCACCGGACCGGGATGGATTGCCGCCGCATTAAGCGCCTCGAATTTCGTCCTCGCGTATTTCATTTTGCGCGAAAGCCGAAATCCGGATTCAGAACAGGCCCGGCCTCGGCCGCATCTGGATCAATGGATTCATACGCTCACGCGTCCGAAAGCCGGCCTGCTGGTCATTGTTTTCTTTTTTGCGACGTTTTGTTTCAGTTGCTTTGAGGCGACCCTCTCGTTGCTGGTATCCGACAATTTTCATCTGGACCTGATCGAGGCCGGAAAAACGGCGGGATTCCTGATCGTATTCGTCGGGCTTATTGGCGCGCTGATTCAGGGCGGAGCCACCGGACGGCTGGTCAGGAAATTGGGAGAGCCAAACCTGATCATGATAAGCCTTGTCCTGACGGGTATTGCGCTGGCTCTCGTTCCGTTCATGAAAGGAAATCTGGGATTTTCCTGGGGCCTTCTTTTTCGGCCCGAAGGATGGCCGTGGCTGCAATTGATCATTGCGCTCTGCGTGCTTGCAATCGGCTCGAGCCTCGCCCGTCCGCCGATTTTTGGATTGCTCTCCAATCTGACAGCCTCCCATGAACAGGGAGCCACTCTCGGCGTTGCCCAGGGATCCGGCAGTCTCGCCAGAATTTTCGGTCCCCTCTTTGCCACGGCGCTTTATTCTCCCAAATCTCTGCCGCGCTGGCTGACCGCGCCTTCCCACTCGGCCTCCGGCATTTTTCAGCATCCCGGCGCATTGCCGTATCTGGTGTGCGGAGGAATTGCCGTTATCACCGGATTGATTGCTGCAAAACAATTGCGCGGCGCGCACGCCGAATTTGGCGCGCCGGCAACAGCATAAAAATTTCCATTCCGCGCGCTCCCGATTCGTTTGCGGATCAACGAAGAAAAAGTTCCGCCGCCGCATCCGCGAAACGAAGTCCGCGCGCGGTGAGTTGAAAACGATCCGGCTCGCGCAGCGCCCATCCGCTTTCGACAAGCTGCTCCATTTCCGCCGACCATTCGTTCCGCAAATCGTGACCCGTCGTCCGGCGAAATTCCTCAAACGGCCAGCCCGCGACCATTCGCAATCCAAACGCCGCCGTTTCTCCGGCGCGCGCAAGCGGCGGAAGTTCCTCGCGCAATTCAATCGCGCGCCGGCCTTTTTCGAGTTGGTCGCAATAAAGCTGCGTGTTCGCCCAATTCTTCGTGCGCACGCCGCCGACGTAACTTGTCGCGCTCGGTCCCAATCCGTAAAAAGCGCCGCCGCGCCAGTAATTCACATTGTGCCGACACGCGCGCGACGGAAATTCGCTTGTGAAATTTTCCGGATCGGAACTTTCGTTTTTCGCGAAGTTCGCAATTTCGTATTGATGAAAACCCGCGTGCGCCGCGCGCTGAATCAGTTCCTCGTACATGTCGCAGGCGAGATCTTCATTCACGTCAAATTCACCGGCCTGCAACTGCGCGAACAACGGCGTATCCTCCTCGTAAATCACTTCATACGAAGAAAGATGCTCGCTGCCTAACAGGATTGCTTCGTCGAGAGTCGCGCGCCAGATTTCCATTGTCTGACCGGGAATCGCGAACATCAGATCGAGATTCACATTATCGAAACCGGCTTTGCGCAAAATATCGAACGATTTGAAAACCATTTCGCGACTGTGAACCCGGCCCAGGCGTTCCAATAAATTTTCATCCAGCGATTGCACGCCCATTGAAATCCTGTTCACTCTGAAATCGCGCAGCAGTTTTCCTTTGTCCAAAGACACCGTCGCGGGATTGCATTCAACCGTCCATTCGCTTGCGCCGAGCAAATCGAGCCGCTCCATTGCGCGAAGAATTTCTTCCCATTGACGCAAATTCAACAGCGACGGCGTGCCGCCGCCAAAAAATACCGTTCGCGGTTTGACATCGCGCGCGACGATTTCCATTTCGCGAATGAGCGCGGCGACGTAGCGATTCACCAGTTCTCCGCTGGACGCTTCGGAATAAAACGCGCAGTAAGAACATTTCTGCGCGCAGAACGGCACGTGAACGTACAGGCTCTCGACGGAATGGAACGTATTTGTCATTTGAAACAGATTAGCCGATGAAACATCCGCGCGCGAATTCAAAACCGCGGTTGAATCTATTCGAACGAAGACACGCGCCGGACGTTTTCGGCTTTCAATCCTTTCTCGCCGGAAACGACTTCGAACGTCACTTCCTCGCCCTGCCGCAGAGTTTTGAATCCGTCGCCCTGAATGGATTTGAAATGGACAAAAATGTCCGCGCCGGTTTCCTGACCTATAAAGCCGAAGCCTTTCCTGTTGTCGAACCACTTCACTTTTCCGCTGGCCATTTTAATCTCCTGAAGAAGCAAAAATAATACGCGGGCCCTGCCGGTCAAGCGCCAAAAAGCTCCCTCGTTTCTTGCGGATAACCAGAGATTAAAATCCGAAAGCCCGAAATTCCAAATCGCAATGATCCTTTGAAACCGCCGGTGAACACGGATTCACAACAATGCAGGAACGCTGTTTTCAAATGACCCAAAATGCCCGCTGTTTCGTGAATTCGATTGCTCATTCAAATTTTGTATCCGTGCGAATTCGTATTTGAAAATTCTTCCAGTGTGTCGTTCCGGCTAAACCGGACATTTTTGACGAGTGCCGTTTTCGCGGACAACTCTGCAAAGTTCATACCTTGCCGGAATCGGAAATTCTCTACACTCTTTTGCGAAGCCTTTTTTCAATTTTGATTTGCATGAAATTATTTTTTCGCACTCTTGAATCAGCCGCGCTGACGTGTTTCCTTGCCGCGCTCGCCTTGAATTCTTCGACCGCCGCGATCATTGGAACGAATCCTCCCGCAAAACCGCTCGACGCGAAACGCATCGCCGCGTTGCCCGCCGCGATTCAGCCCGCGTGGAAAAATTATCTGGAACGCTCGATTCACCAGCGGCAGGCCGACCAGGAATTTCTCAAAAAAGAATTGCGCGAAAATGGCATGACGCAAATTCTCGTTCCGCCCGAAGGCCGGAGCCGGCGATGGCTGCCGCTGGACCGGCCGGATTCCTGGTATCGCGGCGACGATGCCCGGCACGTCGCCGATGTGGTGTTGTCGTTTCAAACGCCCGCCGGCGGATGGTCGAAAAATCTTTACATGGGCGGAAGCCCGCGCTCGCCCGGAATGCACTTCGCGCCGGACAATTCCTCCCGTTTCCTCACGACAAATGATTTCGACGCGCCGCTGGACGCGCACTGGAATTACGTGGGAACTTTCGACAACAACGCCACCGTCCAGCAGCTTCGTTTTCTCGCCAAAGTTATCACCGCGATTGGATCGGAAAAAGGCGCATCCTATCGCGCCGCATTCGCGCGCGGATTGAATTATATTTTCGCCGCGCAATTTCCGAACGGCGGCTGGCCGCAGGTCTGGCCGCTTTCCGGCGGTTATCATGACGCCATCACGTTCAACGATGGCGCAATGTGCGGCATTCTGAAACTTCTTGAAAATGTGTCGCGGCGCACGAATGAATTTTCCTTCGTTTCCGAAAAAAACGCGCTGGCCGCCGGAAAAAATTTTCGTCGCGGCCTCGATTGCCTGCTCGACGCGCAGGTGGTCGTCAATGGCCGTCGCACGATCTGGCCGCAACAATGCGATATGCTCACGCTCAAACCCGAGTCCGCGCGCAACTACGAAATGCCGTCGCTCGCCGCGTCCGAAAGCGCGGACATCATGATTTTTCTCATGGATATTCCCGAGCCGGACGCGAGAATTGTTTCCGCCGTGAACGGCGCGGCCGCGTGGTTTCGGAAAACGGAAATCCGCGACATGGCATTTAGAAACAGCGGCGGCGACGGGCGAAAACTGGTTTCCGCGCCGGGTGCCGGCCCGATCTGGTCGCGTTATTATGAAGTCGGCACGGACCGTCCGCTCTTCGGTGATCGCGACAAAACGATTCACGACGACGTGAACGAAATTTCGCGCGAACGACGAAACGGTTATTCCTGGTACAGTGGCGCTCCCGAAAATGCGTTAAAGGAATACGCGCGCTGGAACAAAAAGTAGGTTATTCGAACTATCGGTCTGCTTGAAACTTATCCTGATTCAATCTTTTTGGACAGGCGGCACTTGGCCGCGAGAAAGCTTTGCCCGATAATGCGGACCGAACAACTTGATCCTGTTTTTCAAATTCGGCGGGTAGAAGTCCTCGAATTTCGTGTCAAGCACGTTGCATAAGATAAAGAGTTCCAAATCAGTGACGCGGCGGGTTTGGTTTTCCAACCGAGAAACGGAATCTTGACTGGTATCCCAACCGAACAGTTGCAACTTCACGGCGAATGCATCTTGTGACCAGCCTTTGCGCTCTCGAATTTTTCGCACTTGCCGCCCAATAACATTCAGTTCTGGAGCTTCACTCTTGATGCAAAGAAGCGTAACAATGCGGCACTTTTGATTTACGCGCTTTACCGCGTAATTTTTTCTTGCGGAAAGGATGAAATTTTGAAACCTTTGGCTGCAATGGAATAAACACCAAATCAACCAAAAAATCAGACATGAAAACAAAATCAGTATTTTGGCACATCCTCGCCAGCCTGTTTGCAATGTGTATTTTGACCTCTCAAACAACGTACAGCCAGATTACAAATCTTACCCTGCAAATCTCGAAAGGCGGCGCAAATGCGCCAGCCGTTTTGTCATGGGACAGTAAGACAAATGAAATCTACACCATACTTTACAGCACGAATTTGGCTGACGGGTTTTTGCCTGCGGTTACTGATTTTCCGAACCAAGGGACGAATACATTCTGGAGCGATACCGGAACGGAGTCGGAACTCGGGAGTCGCTCTTCGTCCGCCGATTCCGAAGCGGCAATTCGATTTTATCGGCTTTCAGTAAAGAGCTACACGTCCAATTCGTTTCCTGCCATAATTTCCTTCAGTAATGTTGCGGATAGCTCGGTACTTTCAGGGCTTACAAACGTTGTTGCGAGCGCAATATCGCCTTCCAATCTGATCTCAGGAAAATTGAGCGTGGACGGAAACGATGCGGCTTTTGATTCTGGCGGCTCTTATAATTTTCCTCTGGAAACCAGATTGTATCCGAACGGAACTCATCGTCTGACAGTCACCGTCGAAGATAATGGCGATTCGGATTCAACCGGACCAGACGATCCGGGTGTTCCCGCGTATGGCGACGAATCGAGCGCGAGCTATGCGGCGCAAAACATCAGTGTCACATTCAACAATTTTTTATCGGATGTTCGACTAAAGTATCAGGGTTATCGGCCCGAACTTGGACAAACTCAGGAAGTTCACGGCACTTGGGCTTCGGCGCAAGATTGGGAAGTTGACATCACTCCCGCAAACGATACAAACACGATTTATCGAACATTCACCGGCAGTGAACAGAAATTTTTGTGTTGTGGGATGGTTTGGATTCCAACGGAAATCCATTGGACCCGCAGCGTGTCGCGTACGTCATTTACGATTTAGGGGCTTCGTCTGGTATGAATGCTTCCAGCGTAATGGACAATGGAAGTTCCGAAACGACAGAGTTGTGGGCGATTCGAAAGACGGCTCGGGCGATCCGGTTCCATTCGGAATTTATCCGCTCGGAACAGATATAAACGATTTGGCATTTTTTGAGGCGACGCCAAGCCAGGTTTATCCCGAGCCGAATATTCAAAGTTCACAACCAGCCCAAAACTTCACCTACGGCGGCACTTTCGCTTTGGACAGCGGCGGGGGCGCGGTAGATCCGTTCATCTTATATTCAACCTACAAGACTTTCGGGACATTCGGAATGATGTATCAAGGTCATCACCCCGTATTTTCACCATCAAATCGTCCTCAACGCGGTCTCCCCTTTGGGCAAGTTACATTCGCAACCAGCCACAATCCGCCTTGGGGGAAACTCAAATCTGTAAAACGCATCGCAAATGATTTGGCTCTGCGATTTCCAATCTCCGGCTATCCGCTTGGCTTCATGTACGGCGACGATGATGTTAGCGGAGATGCGCTGCGGAAATCCTCGCTCGGCGGGTCAAACATTTTCAATAACGTCACGATTGGCCTCTACACGGGACACAGCGCGGCGGCGAAGGAAAACATTGTTGCTCTTGGCCACCCACAAACCTACATTCCGATTTATCACACTGGAGCAGGCTCAATGGATTGGGTTGGAATGAATGATATGGATTTAGGCAGCGACCACTTGAAATGGGTGGCGTTTTACAGTTGTAATTTATTTCGCGACAGCATTTATCGGGCGAATGGTTGCTATTCTCAGATGAAAAATAACAGCCATCTTGCCATGAACACGAAACTGCACATTATGCAGGGTTACGCGACGGAAATGACGGTCCGACATGACATGGGGAAATTCTGGATTGTGGCATTAATTATCGGCACGGGATTCGCGGCTGATGGCACGGTTTTAGGCGCATGGCGATATGTTTGTCGCAACACACAGCCAAAAGAATCGCCTGCCGATGCAAACGTCAGTCGCTCTGTTTATTGGCCGGAATGCGCCAACGACCACATCTATGGGTATGGTTCACAAACCGATCCAGACCCCGATCACATTCAAGCAGAATTACAGGAAGACGACCAAATTGCGCCCACACTTTAAGATTTCAAAAGTTGTGAACGAAAACCTACAAATCTGCAAACGCAGGTGCATACGAGTGGGGCTTGTTACAACTGCGCTCTTTGCGTTTTATGTTCTCACGGTTGGAGCGATTCCCGCCATATCGCGTCATGCGGAGGACGGTCGTCTGCAGGGATTCAAAGCTACATCGGGAGTTATGAAAATTTTGGAGTTGTATGAGTGGCCGGCTACCCGTTTGGTTCGATTGCCTGGTCTCTGCGGACTTTTCGAACTATCAGCGGATTTCTGGTGTGCCATCACCAACGCGCCCGAAACGACCTAAACCCAATTATTAATTCGGGATGACATCCGCCCGTCCGACACTTCGCAAATTGAAAGCTGGCGCAACCGTAATGCTCGCTTGTATCTTGAGTGCAAGCGGGCAAATCCGTCCACCCAATCAGATAGAACTGGAAGATTTGGTGGGCGAACCTTTGCCGTATTCAATTCAGTCGGTCAAATGGCGGACAGGCGAACCGCCGCAAACAAATCTTCATATTTACGCAGTACAGCCGGCGGTTTTCCGGCCTGAACTGTTCAAATCGTTTGCCGCCTTTACCGGCATCAAAGGTAATCTCCAGCAACTACCGCCTTCGATTATCTATGCGCCGGGATATTGGATTAAGGAACCCAATCCAACAAATCGACAGACATGGGAGTCGCTCGCTTTTTCAGAGATTTCCGGAATGATTCGATATGGCAGCGGCGAGGACAACCACAAATGGGATCTGAAAACCCATAAACCACTCGCGCACGGAGTTCCCAGCGAGGAAGATGCGATCGAGCGCACGCTGGCAATGTTGCCATTCTTGGGAATCACAACCAACGATTTGGAATATCTCCCTGACGGCAAATTAAAACTTGCGAGCGATACAGAAGGCACCTGGTACAATGACCGTTACGACAACTGGACGCGCAAACGGTATGTCCGACAAATAAATATCCAGTTCTGGCAGAAAATTCAAAACGGTGCATCAGTACTCTCTATTGGCGGCGGCGGAATGTTGCGTGCGGGGTACATCAGCGAAGGCCACCTTGCCGAACTTGAAATGACATTTCGCAATGTAAAGCCGGTTGGCGAAGTGTCGCCGAAATCCAGTAAGGAACTGATTCAGATGCTGAAGATCGGCCAAGGCAGAAGTTTTCATGACGGTATCCCAACAACTCTTACCATTACGAATTGCTCTCTGGTTTATCCCGAAGCCAACCCCACCACAAAGCAGGATTTTCTTTGGCCGTTTTACGCGCTGTCCGCCGTTTCCGTCGAAAATGGAGAAATAAATTCTTTTTATATTTACGAGCCGCTTTTCCCGTGAAGCGCTCCCAACGACGTCTCTCACGTAAAACGATAACATTCATTCTGCCAGCGGCAGTAAATCCGCTCGTCCGGACAAAAAATCGAATGCAATTCAAATCCATTTTACTGCGGGTCTTTGTCGGCACTGGCACGATATTGCTTATGGCTGGCCTGTCTTCGTGCGGACGGCAGCAGAAATATAATAAGCCGAGAGTCCAAGAAATTACCTGCGTCAATAATTTGAAACAAATTGGCCTGGCATTCACATTGTGGGCCGGAGATCACGATGGTCGTTTTCCATTTAATGTTAGCACCAACGACGGTGGATCACTTGAGTTGAGCGTCGTTGGCGCGAATGGATTTCTTATTGATCCAGTGCCTACATTTCGAGCGATGTCTAATGAATTGAAAACTCCGGTGATTCTAATTTGTCCCGAAAACCGAACGGCCAAGCGCTCCATGGATTTCAGCATGATAAAAGCTGAAAACGTGACCTACCGAATACATGCTGGCACCAATGTTGATAATTCGCATCCCGGCGCAGTGCTTGTCGTGTGTCCTGTTGATGGGAACACCCTTTACTGCGACGGCGTGGTGGCAACAAACAGATTCGGAGGAACAAAAACAAAATCTGATGAAGTGCCGTTGCTGCATCAGCCATAGTCTTACCTTTCGCAAAATGAATCAAAAAAATAGCTGGCTGATTATTCTCGCAGCGGGATTCGGTGTTGTCGCTATTTTTTTGTGGTATTTGGATTCCTTAGAGAAAAATGATCAAACTCCGTCCGCGCTTTCCATCGCTTCCGATACAAACAGGGTTGGCTCGCAATCAATGTCCCAGACCCATTCAGTCTCATCCGTCAATGTCGAATCGCCAGTCCCAGTCACAAACGCGGCGTCTGGTCCAGAAATTCGGGTCAAACATCAGGCTTCCAATTTCACGCCCGAGGAAAAGGCCGAATTTCTTTCTAACTTTGAAAGAAAGTACCGTCCGGCAATCCAAAAATGGTGCACTGCGTACGAGGGGCATGTTCCGTTTTCGCCGGACGAAATCACTCCAAAGGAATTTGCCGAACGCGTTGGAATTGACTCCTCATACGGCGAATACATTTTTGTGGTGAACGGAATTACGCTGGGAGTCCAGGACAAGAAAGGCGTGGCACGGGTTGATTATCTCAACGCCCCGAAGCAGACTCGAAAGATGGCGATGGTTCCAAACGGAGACGATGTTCCCATAACGACTTCCCCGGTCCAGCGCGAAGAAGTGATGAAGATGATACAAGCGGATGGCGGAGGCCAATTTGATCCGAGTGAGATTCGACTGATTCCAACCGGCTTATCCGGCGCTCTCAATGGTGGTGTTATTGTTAGTGTGGGAGGCGATCCAAATAATTCCGCTTCCTGGAAGTTCGACATGGTTTTCGGGCCGGATGATAAACTCGCGTATTATCTGCGAGGGATATGATAAGCGTATCAGATCGTGAATCCAAACCAAGTAA
>DASSNZ010000036.1:0-3898 GCA_035701135.1 Verrucomicrobiia bacterium | reverse complement strand
CACCGCCTGCTTTGCGGGCGGGGCCGATGGCGACATCACCCATTTCGCCGCGCCAGCTTCGGAAAATTTGCCAATCGCTCAAACTCTGCTTTCGCCCACGGGCGTAAATGCCTCGGATTGGGTTTGGTTTGACGACGCCCTGCCTTCGGATGCGCAATCCGGAGCGGACGGCGGTGATGCCTGGAACTGGACCACCAGCAATCCAACGCCGTTTTCCGGAAGCGCCGCGCATCAATCCGCCGCAACTGCCGGTTCGCATCAACATTATTTTGACTGGGTTTATAGCAGCCCGATGAACGTCAGCACCGGCGATGTCCTGTTCACTTACGTTTATCTGGATCCAAATAATATGCCTGCCGAAGTGATGCTTCAATGGAGCGACGGTTCCTGGGAACATCGCGCGTATTGGGGCGCAAATAATTTGAATTACGGCACGGACGGAACGCCGGGCCGACATTATATGGGGCCGCTTCCGTCCGCCGGAAAATGGGTGCGATTGGAAGTTCCCGCCAGCCAGGTTGCGTTGGAAGGGAGTACCGTCCGAGGAATGGCGTTCACGCTTTTCAATGGCCGCGCGACCTGGGACGCCACGGGCAAAAGCGCGTCTTCCGGCACACCGACCAATCCGCCGGTCACAAATCCGCCGGATGACCCGACCAATCCGCCCGATTCCGGCGATACAAACAGTATTCCGACCAATCCGCCGGTGACCGACACGAATAATTCGGCCGGCGACACAGGCTCGGGTTCCGGCTCGACTTACGTTCCGGCCTCTTCCAATTCCGTTCCCGGAACCATTGTTTCCGCGACAAATATTTTATCGTGGCTTCATTCGACCATCGTGGACGACACGGGGCTGGTGATGCCGAAACCCGGCGATTACGCGCTTCACATTCTGACGCCGACGTTGTTGGAATTAAAACTGATCAACACCGCGCCCGCGAATTCCACGACGCCTTCGCAGTGGAATCTCGTGAACAATTATCAATTTGTCGCGCCGCCCACCGGAGCATTCGCCGTCACGGCGAATGGCGGTTCTGTCGGTGTTCAGGCCGTGGGATTCAAACGTCGTCCGCTTTACGCGCCGCTGGCGAAGTTTGATTTGCGAGTGGACAATTCGATTTATCTGCAACTCAGTTCGCCGCTTTCCGACAATCAAAAAATTGAAGTGAAAAATCCGAACGGTTCGCTCTGGGGCACAAACATGCAATTCACTGCCACGATGGATCCGCTGCGTTACAGTCCGGCGATTCACGTGAACCAGGAAGGTTACATGCCCGGTTATTCCAAGAAAGCGATGGTCGGTTACTTCGCCGGCAATCTTGGCGAAATGGCTGTTCCGGCAGTCAGTTTCAAAATCGTGGATGCCACGAATGGCTCGACGGTTTTCCAGGGCGCGCTCACGCCTCGGCCGGATTCCGGCTGGACGTATTCGCCCGCGCCGTATCAGAAAGTTTACGAGGCCGATTTCACCAGCTTCAACACGCCGGGACAATATCGTCTTGTCGTTCCAGGCTTGGGCGCGTCACTGCCGTTTTATATCAGCGACGGCATTGCGATGGATTTCGCGCGCGCTTACGCACTTGGTCTTTACGAGCAACGCTGCGGCACGAGCAATTCGCTGCCTTACACGCGATTCACACATGACATTTGCCACAACGCACCCGCAAGCGTGCCTTTGCCGGCGTCATCTTATGCGTTCACATGGACGACAATTTCCAACTACGCGATTCAGCGGAATCCCGACAATCCGACGCAAACCGCGCCGAGTCTGACCAGTCCGTCCGCGTCGCTGTTCCCGTTCGTCAACACCGGAACGGTGGATGTTTCCGGCGGACATCACGATGCCGGAGATTACAGCAAATACACCGCGAACGTTGCGACCATCATTCACGATCTGGTGTTTGCCGTTGATGCGTTTCCCGGTGTGTCTCAACTCGACAACCTCGGAATTCCGGAAAGCGGCGATGGTATTCCCGACGTGTTGCAGGAAGCGAAATGGGAAGCGGATTATCTTGCCAAATTGCAGGACGCCGACGGTGCTTTTTACTTCATCGTTTATCCCGTTGACACGGAATACGAATCGGACGTGACACCCGATCACGGTCATCCGCAAGTGGTGTGGCCGAAAAATTCCACCGCAACCGCGTCCGCCGTGGCGGCGCTCGCGCAGTGCGCCTCGTCGCCCATGATGAAGAAATATTATCCGGAAGCGGCGGCCGGCTATCTGGCCAAAGCAAAACTCGGCTGGCAATGCCTGCAAAACGCCATTGCGAAGTATGGAAAAAACGGCATTTACCAGCGAATCACGTTTTACAGCGACAATTTCGCCGACCAGGACGAACTCGCGTGGGCCGCGTGCGAAATGTTTTTGGCCACGGGCGACCAATCCATTCATTCGACCTTGAAATCATGGTTCCCGGATCCGACCGCATCCAGCACGTTCCGCTGGGGTTGGCAGCGCATGTCCGAATGCTACGGAAACGCGGTTCGGGATTATGCGTTCGCTGCCAGAACCGGTCGCTTGCCCGAAAGCCAGCTTGATTCCGCGTATCTGGCGAAATGTGTCATGACCATCACCAACGCTGGCGATGACGCGATGAACTGGTCCAAACAAAGCGCGTACGGCACGAGTTTTCCATTCGCGACCAAGGCCGTTCAAGGCGCGGGCTGGTATTTCTCCAGCGCCGAGGCATTCGATATTACCGTCGCGTATCAATTGAATCCCAAGCCGGATTACATGGCGGCGATCATCGCCAATATGAATTACGAAGGCGGCTGCAATCCCGTCAACGCCAGTTACATCAGCGGCCTTGGCTGGAAACAACAACGCGACATCGTCAGCCAATATGCTTTGAACGATCGCCGAATTTCTCCGCCTTCCGGAATGCC
The DNA here is from genome assembly GCA_035701135.1 of Verrucomicrobiia bacterium. GTDB lineage: Bacteria > Verrucomicrobiota > Verrucomicrobiia > Limisphaerales > DASXHY01 > DASXHY01. The sequence goes on along the minus strand of DASSNZ010000036.1, from coordinate 1,006 downwards.
GATTGGCAATGTGCAATCCGGTTTCGGCTATTCGTCCCGGTACGGAAACGCGCTCGCGGGACTTTGTTTTCCGAAAGACGGCGGCGCGGGACAATATCCGTTCTATGATCGTTGGGCCGACAACTGGAACGTGCAGGACGAAATGGTCTGCCCGGATTCCACCCGAAGTCTGGCCAGTCTTGCGTTCATCGCCGCGCAAACTTCGCTCAAAAATCAGGCCTGGAAATCGCCTCAGGCGAAGATCACCGTGACGCCCGTTCCGGGATCCTCCGACGGCTCGGTGACATTTTCGCTGTCCGCGCCAGGAATGGATCTGAGCGGCGCGCGAATCACCTGGGAAACTCGCGATGCCGATCCCGCGATGGGCGCAACCGCGACGTTTGTTCCTCGCGCCAACGACTCGCAATGGGTCGAGGCCGAAGCGCAATTTCCCGATGGTAGGCGCGTTTTCGCCGCGACCAATTTCACGCCGACGAACGTTGGAAACGTGGTCTGGATTGACGACACGTTGCCCGCCGGCGCGCAACAGGCCGGCAGCGGCGGCGATTCGTATTATTGGACCTGGGTGAACGCCAATCCCGCGCCAAACACGGGAATTATGGCGCATCAATCCGGCCTTGCATCCGGCACGCACACGCATCTCATTCACGATGCGACCGCCACGATGAATGTTCCGACCGGCGCGGTGCTTTACACCTACATTTATCTCGACCCGGCCAATCCGCCGAGCGAGGCGATGTTGCAATGGTGCGACGGCAGTTCGTGGGAACATCGCGCGTATTGGGGCGCGAACAACATCGCGTCCGGCGGCAAGGATGGAACAGCAAGTCAGCTTAATATGGGGTCGCTCCCGACTCCGGGAAAATGGGTGCGCCTGGAAGTTCCCGCCGCGAAAGTCGGCCTCGAAGGAAAATCGGTGAACGGAATGATGTTCTCGCTCTCCGGTGGACGCGCGACCTGGGACACAACGGGATTGATAGATACCAACATCGTCGTGATTCCCGGC